>JALEIO010000019.1 GCA_022769845.1 Oscillospiraceae bacterium | reverse complement strand
TTTCTTTGTAATCAAGCAAAAATTTGCGCACTGCGCCTGCTTTTATATCGTTTGCCGACAAAAGAGCGGTATTGTATTTGTAATTTTTGCCGTTTATTTCAACCTCGTTATTTTGAGCGTCAACACTTGAAATTGTGCCTTTAACCGATAAAGTGCTGTAATACAGAACCGCACCGTCATCATATGGGTCAAAATACACACTCGCAATATAACCCTCGCGCAGTGTGTTAAGCTTTTTTTCGACGCCGTTTTTGTCAAACAGGCGAAGGTAAAAATCAATATTGTCATTTCCCAGCGAAATGGTTGACTTATCCGCGCAAACGTCATTTTCAATCATTTTTCGAATTACTGCCTCTTTAAACAAAATCACGTTCTTTTCGCTGTCCGCGCTTTTAACATACGCATTTTTGTAATCTTTTATGACAACCGAATTATACCCCGAACCGCCCTTGTAGTTTACAAGCGTAACCGAACCGTTTTCGGGAATCATAAGGTCTTTAAAATAGATAATTTTTCTGCCGTTGTAAAAAATATCGGCAGACGGCGAAACCGCCGCGGTATATTCTTTGTTGTCTTTTTCATAAAAGTATTCGTTATTCTCAAAAGACGAAATATCCTCCGCGTCAATCATAACCACTTTAGCGTCGGTAAAATCTCCTATGCCGACAACACTGCCGAAAGCGTCTTTTTCGCCCTTTGTATACCAAAATTCAACATATCGACCAACCATATCAAATGCGTTGAAATTCTTCGCAAAATATGCATTTTCGCCAATTATTATTTTGTCATATTCGCTGCCCGAAACCTCTCTTGCTTCAAACTCACTTGCAAGTCCTTCCGATTTGTATAAATCAAAATTAATCTCGCCGAGACTTTTTTTGTCATCATCATCAAAAATAATTACTCCGTCTTTAATCTTCGACTCTGACAGAGGACACGCTTCAAGCGTATCGGTCAAAAGGCTTGTAAGAATTTCGCCCGTCACATATCCGTCCGAAATTCCCCTTGCAATGCCGAGTCTTGCCGCAACCGACGAATATCCTGCGGGATAGCCGCCGTTTAAATTCGCATAAGAGCCGTATCCCAAAGCGCACACAAGTATTTTTACCGCTTCGTTTACCGAAATATACGAATCAGGCGCGAAAAATTCACTGCTGGTGCCGTTTACATAACCCAAGGCGCACAATGCGTTTGCGGCATTATAGGCAAAATGATTTTTGTCAAGGTCAATAAATTTTTCTTCGTCCGCCGCGCCGTTAAGCTTGAACATATTGTAAACGCATACTGCAAACTGCGCGCGCGTTATGCTGTCTGAATCTTTGGAAATTTCTGCGCCGTCAAACACGCCAAGGTTTTTAAGCATATCAAAATCCGCCGTAATCTGTGCGCTGTCCGACGCTGACGATACTGCAAAGCACGGAAACGAACTGAATAAAACAAAAGCCGAAATAATTAAACATAAACATTTTTTCATAGCTTATACCTCACCTGTAATATTCAAAACTGCCGAAATAAGCGCCGCTGTTTCCGCGCGCGTTAAATTGTCTGTCGGGTTGAAATTACCCAAATTATCACCGTTTAAAATTTTTGCGCAGTATAGGTATTTAACTGCCTCCTTTGCATAATCGGCAATATCGGCACCGTCCTTAAATTCGGTATATTCTCTTGCTTTTTCAAACTTATTTCCAAGCGTGTTTGAAAGATTAAAAATCATAACCGCCATATCCTGACGTGAAACATTTTTTCCTGTGCCGAAATTATTTTCGTCTATACCCGAAACAATTTTAAACTTGTACGCCGAGCCGATATAAGGCGCGTACCATTCGTTTTTATTCACATCTTCAAACGGCGCGGACGCGTTTTCATCCAACAGTCCGAGCGACGAAACAATAATTTTTACTGCTTCCTCGCGCTTTACTCCGTCATTCGGGCGGAAGGTTTTATCGCCGTATCCCGAAATAATTTTTTTATCATACAATTTAAGAATATAATCCTTTGCCCATAAAGCAGCGTCCAAATCGTCAAACGGCGCGGCATTTTCGGTATCGGGCAAAACTGCCCCTATTCCGATGCTTGAACCGATAGTTTTTCCGCTGCCGCCGCTGCCTCTTTGTGATGTGCCGCCGATTTCGCGGGCGTTTTCAATGTCTATTTGGTTTTTAAATTCCTTTTGCATATCGGCAACAGAATTTATGCTGTTCTTTTTCTCAAGCATTGCCTTATCTACATTTTCCGCACTGTGCGGCGCCTTTATGTCTGCGTAAGAGGTTAAATCAAGCCCCATAGCATTGTCAAGCGTTTTTACAAAAGGCATAAACTCGGTGTAGTTTGACATTTTTTTAAAGCCGTACAGTATAACCGATTCATTAAGTGCGTTTTCAATATCGCTCGCCGAATGAAAATCATATTTTTCAAGCATATTGTCAACCTCCGCTCTGCTTTCGCCGAGTAAGGTATAATAGCTGTAAACCTTTTCGTTAAGGCCCGTAAGATAAATTTTACATTCTTCAAAAATCGCGGCAAAATCCGCTATTTCGGCGTCGGAAAAAACCTTTGCGTACAACGCGCCGAAAAACATATTTTTAACATCGCTTTTTTCTTTACATTCCTTATCGTACGATGCCATATTTTCGTAAACTGCGCTGTCAATATTGTCAATCGTAATATTTTTTGGAAAATCTTTTTCATAGATATCAAAAATATTTAAAACATATTCCGCGCCGAGAATTTTCTTTATATTTTCAGCACGCACCTCAAGGTCGTTGTTTTTGTTTTCGCTGTCACGATTTTTTTCAATTTCCGAAATATAACCGTCAATCGTTTTTTGCGATACATAAATAAAGCTTGTATCCGCTGTTTTTGTGCCGTCAGCACTTGAAAGATACACTTTATATTTTCCGCCGTCTCCCAAAAGCTTGTACGAAAAATTAAGCTTGCCGTTTTGGTCAGTGTAACCCTGCTTTGCATAATTTATAAATTCGTATGCGGTATCGGGAGTCATATCGTCAAGACTTTCAACGCCCGGATTCAAAATGTAAATTCCAACCATACTGTTTTTTTCACTTGACGCCGAAACCGTAACAATGCCGGTTTTATTGTCCGCTTCGGCTTTTATATACGTTTGTTCACTGTCTGCAAACGCATTTTTGGAAAAAAGTAAAATAAGTGTTATCAAGCACATTTTAACTATATTTTTCATAATCTGCGTCCTTTCCGATTAATTGTTTACAC
>JALEIO010000237.1 GCA_022769845.1 Oscillospiraceae bacterium | reverse complement strand
AGTTTTGGCTCATTTCAAGCGCGGAAGTTGCCACACCGCCTGCATTTGCAGCTTTTGCAGGTCCGAAAAGAACCTTGTTTGAAATAAATGTTTCAATAGCTTCGGGAGTTGAAGGCATATTCGCACCTTCGCCGACAGCCGTAACGCCGTTTGCAACAAGAATTTTTGCGCTTTCCTCGTCAATTTCGTTTTGTGTTGCACAGGGAAGTGCCACATCGCATTTAATTGTCCAAATACCTTTGCAGCCCTCGTGATATTCAGCGTCTTTATGGTAATTGAGATACTCTTTAATTCTCTTTCTTTCAACTTCTTTAATCTGTTTAACAGCGTCTAAATCAATGCCGTTTTTGTCATAGATATATCCGTTTGAATCAGAAAGTGCAACAACCTTTGCGCCAAGCTCGGTAGCCTTTTCTGTTGCATAAATTGCAACGTTGCCCGAACCCGAAATAACAACAGTAGAGCCTTTAAACGATTTTCCTTTTGCATTGAGCATTTCTTCGGTAAAGTAGCAAAGACCGTAACCTGTTGCTTCTTTTCGTGCGAGCGAGCCGCCGTATGTAAGACCTTTGCCCGTAAGAACGCCGGTAAACTCGTTGCGAAGTCTTTTATACTGACCGAAAAGATATCCGATTTCTCTTGCGCCTACGCCGATATCGCCTGCGGGAACGTCAGTATCCGCACCGATATGCTTGGAAAGCTCTGTCATAAAGCTCTGGCAAAATCTCATAACCTCCATATCGGATTTGCCCTTGGGGTCAAAATCACTGCCGCCCTTGCCGCCGCCGATGGGAAGACCTGTAAGCGAATTTTTGAAAATCTGCTCAAAACCAAGGAATTTGATTATACCTTCGTAAACCGACGGGTGGAAACGCAGACCGCCCTTGTAAGGTCCGATAGCGCTGTTAAACTGCACTCTGAAGCCTCTGTTAACCTGAACTTTGCCGTTGTCATCAACCCACGGAACTCTGAATTTAATAATTCTTTCAGGCTCTACAAGGCTTTCAATAACGCCAGATGTAACAAACTCCGGTCTTTTTTCTACAACAGGCTCGAGCGACTCCAAAACCTCTCTTACTGCCTGATGAAATTCAGGCTCTGCAGGGTTTCTTTTTTCAACTCTTGCCATTAATTCTTTTAAATATTCATTCTTTAAGCTCAATTTGCAAACCTCCTTATAAAATTAACAAATTTATTTTACTATAAATTGGTTTAAATTGCAAGTTTTTTTAGTGCATTTTTTAAAATTTTTGTGCTTTGATATGAAATTAAGCTTAAAAAGGTGTTTTTAAGCATATTTTTGCAATATTTGTTTTTGTAAAATTCATATTTTTACATTTTTGATAAATAAAATTTTCGATATTCAAGCGGCGTTTTTGAAAATCTTTTTCTAAACGAGAAGGTAAAAAACGATTCGTCGGAAAAACCGCAAAGCGACGCAACCGTTTTTATTGGATAATCGGTTTCGCCAAGAAGAATTCTTGCGTTTTCAAAACGTATTCTTATAAGATATTCGGTAGGCGTAACGCCTGTTTCAGCCTTAAAAATTCGTGCAAAATAGTTTGGACTCAAATTTGTAAGCTCTGAAAGCTTTTGAAGAGTTATTTTGCGCCTGAAATTTTCCTGAATGTATTCCGTGGCAATGTCAACCGCGCTTTTTGCCGAATTTATCGAAAGGTCGCTTTGACGTATGCTGTCCGCCGCAAGAACGTACATAAGCTCGCTTACAAGCCTCATTTGTGCGGATTTGCAAATGGGATTTGGATAAGAATTGCGGCACAGCTTTTCAAAAATGCGAATATAGTCAACGTCGTGAGTGGGTTTGATTATTGCAGGGAGCATATCCATTATCGGATTTTCAAATTTTTTTTGCGCGTCTCCTGTGCGCTGACGAATGTATTCTCCTTCGGGAATGTCAATTTCGCCGCTGAAATCAAGCGATAAAATGTAGCAGTCATAAGAATCGCCGTAGCTGAAAACCACCTCGCCGGGGCGGCGGATAACAATAGAGCCTTTCTCAACACAAAATTCTTTGCCGTTGATATTCATTGTGCGGCTGCCGCTTAAATAATAATCAATTTCGTAATCCTTTACTGTGCGCACCACTTTTTCTGCTTCTCGGTAATAAAAAAAGTGTATGCACTGCAATATTTTAGCGTTGTCAAACATATTTTTATACTCCAAAAATTTTATATATTATAATTTTAACATTTTTAAACAGTAATTTCAATTATTTTATAAAATATTTTTTGCATTTACAACAAATACATATTAAATACTAAATGATATCATAAAAAATTCTTTTAAATGGTAATTAGTTTGATATAATTTCTATATCAGAATGAAGGAGGAAAATTATATGCCAGGAAATTACTACACACCATTTTCATTGAGAATTTCGGAGGATTTGCTCGAGAAAGTTAAGTATATTGCAAAGGAGAACAAACGCTCTATGAATAAAGAAGTGGAGTTTGTTCTGGAAAAATACGTTAAAACATACGAAAAGGATAACGGTTCGATAAACTGATTTAAAACATAATAAAGACAAATTCGCAGCTAAAAACGCCGCGGATTTGTCTTTTACTCCGAAATGTAAAAATATTTAAAAAATTGAAAAAAACTATTGACATTTTTGTTTAAAAATTGTATACTAATTTTTGTTATTGTTAAAATTTTATACGCTGTCTTAGCTCAGCAGGCAGAGCACTTCCTTGGTAAGGAAGAGGTCGGCAGTTCGAATCTGCTAGACAGCTCCACGTCGGAACAAGTTACGCTTGTTCCGATTTTTTAT
>JALEIO010000224.1 GCA_022769845.1 Oscillospiraceae bacterium | reverse complement strand
TTATATTTTTGTTGAGTATAACGGAAAAGTAATTTTAAAACAACCGTTTGTATTAACGGTTAAATAAATATAAAAGGAAAGGTGAAAAAATTATGAAAAAACTAATCTCATTATTTTTGTGCATCTTGATGGTAATGTCCGTTGTGACACCTGCTTTTGCTGCAACAACGGATTTGACGGGAGATGAAGGATTGACAACACCCGTCAAAAATATAGCCTCTGTGAACGACTTTAAAGTTGACGGAGTAAATACAATGATTGCCGACACACCGACAAAATATTTGTTTAAACCGGCAAGTGGCGACACAAAGTCATACATTTTGCTTAAAAATGTCAATGCAGGCGAAAATGACGGATATTTTGTAATGGTTCAGGACGGAGGTCCTTCCGCAGACTCCGGCACAAGTGCCGTTAATTCATTGAGAAATGCTTATCCCGGTACTTCTTCCGCAGGAACTACAGAGGCACCTACGGTTATTTTTGATAAAGAAAATGTAAAATCTATCGGTTATTATTTAAACCAAGAAAGTTATATAACTGAACAATTCCCGGTTATGAAGGATTACATAAATAACCATATTTGGTACACGGAAGGTACCAAGGATGATGTAGTAAAGCCTTACTCGACAGCTGCAAAAATTGCACTCCCTTCCGTGAGTGAATATAAGGAAAATATAGACAGAATAGGTGTAAACAGTATTACAAGCGGAAGAACTGAACCGTGGAGTACAATGCACTTTATAATGAGGACTGCTCATCCCGGTAACGGAGATCAGATCCATACAAAAAATACATACACCACTAAAGCTATTTGGCTTGCGAAAAATAACAACGGCACATTGACAATGCAGATTGGTGCAGCAGTGTACTACTGGCAGACGGCTGAACGCCCTTGTTTCTATTTAAATGAGGATTTCTTCAAAAATGTTAAGCTTGATATGACGCTTTTGAAAACAGAGGAAAGCGAAGCGGCAAAGATTATTAAAAACATTGCTTCTACAGAAGAAGGACTTAACGCATTAAAAACTAATGCGGGTTATACATCTGAAGAACTTATTGAATTGGGAATTGCCGCAGGAGGCGTTCAGATTACCTCGGCAACGCTTGAAGGCACAGGCAAATGCGGTGATACTCTTGTTGCAACGGCTGTAAACAATAAAACGGCAACAAAAACCGAATACGAGTGGATTAAAGTTAATGCTGACAACACTCAGGAAGCTTTAAACAGCACAACAAATAATTATACGGTTAAATTTGCCGACCTCGGCGCAAGTATAAAGTGCTTTGTTAAAGTTTATGACGGTGAAGAGCTTTCACACACAGCTTATACAAATTCAGTTTCAACCGAAACAAAACCGACTTTCCCGACATCATATTCTTCTTATAAATTATCAGGAACAGTTGCAACCGATGGTATAGCAAAAACACCTGATGCTTATAAATTTTCGGTTGACGGAAAAGAACTTACTTTATTACAGAGTGTTAATGCCGGTGAAAACGATGGGCAGTTTGTTACTTTAACCACGCCTGTTAATCCCGGAACAACCATTCCATATTATAAAGCGGCTACCGTTGATGAATTTAAGGCTCTTGATTTTACATATGATCCTACAAATCCAAAAAGTATAGCGTATGGCATTAATCAGGATTCTTTCTTAAATCAATATATTCCGAATTCGGCAAAGGCTTATCTTAACACTCACAGATGGTGGAATGAAGGAATTTCCAATACAACCGGCGGTTACACAAAAGATGCCTTTGCAACAGAAAGTAAAGTTGCAATAATGAGTTATACTGAATATTTAGCAAACTATGACAGAGTAGGTTATAAAGAATCAAGCTTAGGTTTGGTTTTAAGAACACCGAGATATGACAATGGAGGCAGCATAGCTTTTACAAAAGGAAATCCCTGTCTTGTATTGGTAACAAACAAAGATTATAACAGTGCGTCATCTTCGGCACAATATCGTTTCTCGCAGCTTACATTTAGTTCAACCGCGAATGACGAACAAATATTGAATTACGGATGGTATCAGGATAAACCTATCTGCTTCTACTTAAATCCTGAATTCTTTGCAAATGTAAAAGTAGATTTTACGGCTGAAAACACAGAAGTAATCGCAATTTTACGCGAAAAGCTTGCGGAAAAATCGGTTGACGAGCTTATAGGTATGGGATATTCGTATAAAGAAATAAAAACGCTATTCCCTTCAACAGAAGTTGACAGTATTGAAATGTATGGCTTTGCAAAGAGCGGTGATAACAGTAAAATTACATATAAATGCGAAAATACAACAGACGGTGAAATCACTTTCAGACCCGTTGTTGCTGTATACGGCACAGACGGTACTTTGCTTCAATCATATATTGCAAGCAGCGATTTGACACTTGCGGCAGGCGAGGTTGCACTTGCACCGCTTGATATTGCCGCTGATATCAGCAACGCGGCTACGCTTAAAACATTTGCTTGGAGCAGTTTGGATAGTATTGTGCCTCTATCTGATTGCACTACTGTAAATTACAGCACTTTGGCGAGTGAACCATGAATTGCTCTGTCAAGTGACAAAAGATTAACATATTTCGGCAGATGGCAGAAAACTGCGGCAAGCGCAAAAGCAAACTGGCATTGGCCGTACGTTAAATTTAACTTTACGGGAACAAGCCTTTCGGCTGCTTTTGAGGGTGCGGTAAGCGGAAGTTATGAAATAGACGGAGTGGAAAAAACGTTCTCGGCGACTGACAGCAAAATATGCCTTGAGAGTGGGTTAGAATATAAAGAGCATACCGCAAAGATTACCATTAAAAATGCAAACGGTACAAACGGATTGAACTATGTTTCGACGTCGGAGGACGGATTTATTAGTGCAACAACTGACACAAACAGAAAATATGTTCAGTTTATAGGCGATTCCATAACGGAAGCTTCGTCAAGCTATTCATTTACTATTCCTAAAGAATACGGCTTTGATTATTCAATTATAGCATATTCGGGCATTGCGCTTCAAAACGGCGCGGGATGGTATTACGGTTCGACGGGGACTATTTGGAAACCTACTTCAACTGATGTGTCGCTGATTTCACGCGAAGATCAGGTAGGTATGGAAAGCGCTTACTTTAGCGTAAAACGTCCCAAAGAAGCATACTACCTTGACGAAAACGGAAATTTGAAGTACAATAATCCTGCGTTTGATGTTGCCGCGGATAACAAGCCTGATGTTATTGTTATCGGTATAGGAACTAATGACAGCTACTACATAAGAAACAATGTATCCGGTGTTTCGGGAACTGATTTTACAAAATCGTATGTTGATTTTGTTACAAATCTTAACAGTTTTTATCCCAATGCGGAAATATATATTTTAAGACAGTTTAACAACGTTACCAACCGGGACGGCGTTAATTTGTCGGCAGATTACGACAAATTAAGAGAGGCTACCGTTAACGCGGTGAGCGAGCTTAATACAAAACCTTTTGCGGATAAGGTGCATTATATTGATACAACAAGCTGGGATGTTGAAATCAGCAGTGACAAGGTTCATCCGACCGCGAACGGCTATGCTTATCTTCGCGATAAGGTTTACAACGAGATTAAAGGCTCGTTGAATTAAGAATTGAAAAAAGCTTCATTAATATATTATAATAAAGCTTAACATTAAATCACAATGGCAATATACGGCAGGTAATTTTTATCTGCCGTATATGTGCCAAAATAAAAATTTTGCAAACGAAAGGCGAAATTATATGAAAAGAATTCTATCATTATTTCTATGCATCTTGATTTCCGTTTCGGCCATCTCGCCCGCTTTTGCAATGGCGGTTGATTTGACTGATGAAGAAAACAAAAGTTTGGAATTTCCATTAAAAGCGTATGGCTCCGATTCTGCTATGGGAGTTTCATCAAAACTTGAAACTACATCGCAAAAATATTTATTCAAGCTTGCAAATACAGAAAGCGGCGAGTATGCGGGTGAATACGTTCTTTTAAAAAACGTTAACGCAGGTGCCGAAAACGGTTATTTTGTTATCACAAACGGAACAACTCAAAAGGGTGTTGCATATAACACAAACGGCAACTCCAAGGAAAATCTTGTTTTTGACGTTGATGTTGACGGCTCTATTGCAAAGGTTCTTAATGGTGATACATATTTAAACGGTTATTTTAAATCGTTTAGCAATTATATTGTCGAAAACATATGGTACACTGAAGGTACAAATGAAACGATCGGTTTAAGCAATTACAAGACGAATTGCAAAGTTGCGCTTTTGTCGCTCACCGAATATATTCAGAATGCCGACAGACTCGGTGTTGTGGTTGACGGCTGCTCGCAGTGGTGGATGAGAAGTCCGCATCCGTCAGTTGCAGGTTTTGCAATGTGGGAAATGCTTGGAAGTGCAAGTGCAAAGAGAATTAACAGCGCGACAAGCTTATCGTCGACATATGCTTCAAGAGGCGTTCGTCCGTGTTTCTATTTGAGCGAAGATTTCTTCAAAAATGTGAAAATTGACGAAAGCTATCTCACGGATGACGCAGAAGTTACAAATATAATCAGAAATTACGATATTGACACACTTAAAAATATCGGTTACAGTGACGCTCTTTTGGTAAAGCTCGGAATTTTGAAAGGGTCTACCGAAATATCGACACTCACGGTTGACGGCGAAACGCAGGTTGGCTGTACGCTTTCGGCAAAATATGAACTTACCGAAGGCTTTGAACAGACTGAATACACAAAATTCTCATGGGAGTATTCAGGCAGTGCAAATGGAGAATTTACCGCTGTTGACGGTGCTGACAAAAAGGATTTCACCGTTACCGCGGATTTAAACAAGAAATATGTGCGTGTTAACGTTACGCTTGGAAATATAGATGGATATGGCGAAACATATACTTCGGATGCGGTGTATATCGACACACTTCCGCCGGTTATCGAAAACGTTAAAATAAGCGGCGACGCTTTTACGGGCGGAAAACTTTCTGTAAGCTTTGACACCGTAAGCGGTGCGCCCGATATGGCAAAATCGCGTGTTATATGGTATTGGGCAGACGAGAAAGACGGCGAATTTAATGTAATCGACGGTGCAAACGGCTTTGAATATACCGTTGATGAAGCTTACGGCGATAAATACATCACCGCGGCGGTTGTTCCTGCCAATGTTTACGAAATTTTCGGCGATGAAGCAAAGAGCGAAGATGTTTTGCGCATTGTCGCGACGGTTGATGAATCGAAGCTTGAAACAAAGCTTACAAATGTGTATTCAACACCGAAAGACATTGAGATGCTTGATACGGTTACACCTGACAAATACACTTTTAAAATCGCAAAAGGCATTAAGTCTGAAAGCGGAAAAGAGGATAAAAAATCATATATTCTTCTTAAAAATGTCAATGCAAAAAACGGCGACGGATATTTTGTAATGCTTGAAAACGGCGGACTTTACACAAGTGATGAGGGTTCGGCGGTAAACGAACTTAAAAAGTATTATCCCGGCACATACAGCGGCGAAGATAAAGACATTATTGCGAAAAACTACGAAATGCCGACAAGAACATTTGACGCGACAAACAAAAAGTCTATTGCGTATTACTTAAATCGCGATGAATATATGGCATCACAGTTCCCCGTTATGTATGAGGGCGGTTACATAAACGACCACACTTGGTACACCGAGGCGGGAATTTTGGAAAACGGCGAAGTTGCATATGCGTCAAACAGTAAAATTGCGCTTATTTCAATGACGGAATATTTGCAAAATGTTGACAGAATAGGTATGAAAACGGAGTCGAGTTTAAAATTGAGTGTTACAAACCTCCAGACAAGAACTCCTCATCCGACGGTTGCAACAACAAAACATACAAACAATACATACACTGTTCCGTCAATTTGGCTTATTACATCAAGCAAGGCAATGCAGGCTCAAGGTGTTGTATATCTTTGGCAGACTCTTGAACGTCCTGTTTTCTATCTTGACGCAGAATTTTTCAGAAACGTAAAAATATCTGCAAACGAAAACAGCGCACTTGCCGATGTTTTAAAAGAGGTTATGTCCTATGAGGATATGCTCAAAATGGGATATACAAAAGACGAGCTTGCTAAAATTGGCATTTCGGAAAGTTATCCCACCGGCAAAAATGCGGTTATAAAAGGACATTTTGCCTCGGGCAACGTGATATATGCGGATTATGATTTTGCTCATACCGATAAAAACGGCAAAGAGGGCGCAACGAAGTATCAGTGGTATGTTTCAAACGGAACAGGCTTTGATAAAATCGACGGCGAAACAGATGAAACGTATCTTTTAAAAGACAGTGATGTAGGCAAGACAATAAAGGTTGAAATTACTCCGTACGACCAAAACGGCAATATGGGAAAAATGATTTTTGCCCGGAGCAGTGTTTTGGTATCGGCAAGCGATGGCATTTCATTTTCAAGTGCTTCAATAGGCGGCATTACAAGTATAGATGGCGTAACCGAAGTTAACGCTTCGGTTGATATAAAATCCGATGAGATGAAAAATGTTAAGCTTTATGCAGGCGTTTTTGACAAAAAGACAAACAAATGCATTCGTATAAGTGAGCCGAACAATATAAGTCTTTCCTTGGGCGTTAATACTTATCCTGTTTCGGTAAGCGGATTTGCTGCGTCTGAAAACAACTACATCAAGCTGTTTGTTTTGGATAACGACAACAGACCGCTTTTCGGCATTGAATATTTTAAGCGTTAACAAAGGGGGCACATAATAATGAATATAAAAAGAATTTTTACATCTGCTCTTTGCGCAATTCTGATGTTTGGCACTGTATATGCTGACAGTCTTAATGTTTCGTATAATCCGGAAACAGAGCTTATCAATATAAACGGAAGATTTGATGACGTTTCAAAAACTTCTATGTATTCTATTGAAGTTAAAAAGCTTTCGGATGATTCTACCGTTTATACCTCGTTTGATTATGCAAACGGCAATAGTTTCAGTCTTGATTTTGCGCTTGGCGATGATTGCGAGGCAACCGACTATTATGTAAGTGTAATGCCATATTCGGGAGAGGGTGCAAACAGCAAGGATAAACCGCTGTTTATTTCATCGGCGGCTAAAAAAGATGATGTGCTTAAAAATGTTTTGTCAAATCAGACTGACAAAAACGTTATGGCAAGCCTTCTTAACGATAATTTGAAATATCTTGGCTTAAATGCCGAAAACTGCGATTATTTCAGCTTAACGTCCTCGAGAGCCGCGGTTGCGGAAAGGCTTTTGTCAAAAAGCTTTTCATACGAAAAGTATGGTGAATTTTTAAATCTTTTAAACTTTTCGGTGGGCATTGAAATGCTTAATAATGCAGATGAGAACACTGTAATTTCGGTATTTGAAAAGTATAAAAATTATTTCGGGCTTGAAAATGAGATTTGCTATCCGATATATTCGGGCAGCGACAAAGAAATCAAAAATCAAGCGGCAGTGAAAAATATGGCGGTAAAAAACTTTGTCGGCAAAAATTTAACCGACCTTGCTGCGATAAAAAAATATTTTAACGAAAATCTGCTTTTGGCAGCAATATCAAACGTTGTAAGTCCGGGCGAAATAACCATGCATATTGAAAAATACAAAGCGGTAATTCCGTTTTCACTTGCGGTTTATGATGCGTCGGATAAAGAAAAAACTGCAATTTACATTACGTCGCTCAAAAGAAATTATACCGATATGAATACTCTTGAGGGCGATGTTTTATCAGCGTATAACAATCAAAACACGCCTTCTCCAAACGGTGGTTCGTCCTCGTCAAAGGGCGGCTCGTCCGATAGCTTTTATGCCGCGGGAGGAGCGGGTGTTCAAAATGAAACAAAAGAAAGCTTTAGCGATGTTCCAACATCGCACTGGGCATATGAAACCATTGAAGGATTAAAGTCAAAAGGTGTTGTTTCGGGCGATGAAAAAGGATGTTTTAACCCCGATTCAAAAATTACGAGAGAAGAATTTGCAAAAATGCTTGTTTCGGCTTTCGGATTGTATGACGAAAACGCGGAGTGTGCATTTAACGACGTTTTAAATCACTGGTCATATAAATATGTTGCGTCGCTTTATAAAGAGGGAATAACAAAAGGCATTGATGAAAATAATTTCGGCTGCGGAGCAAATATAACTCGCGAGGATATGGCAACTCTCTGCGCAAAGGCGGCAAAACTCAAATCGAGCACCGAAAACGTTTCGTTTACAGACGCTGCGAGCATTTCAGATTACGCGCTTGCGCCTGTAACAGCGCTTTGCGAAAGCGGTGCGGTAAAAGGCTTTGAGGATAATACCTTCAGACCGAAAAACAATGCGACAAGAGCGCAGGCGGCGGCTGTAATTTACAGTCTTATAAAATAGGGAGGAGAAATGTATGAATAGATTAATATTAAAGCTAACAGCGTTTGTTTTGTCCGCAATACTTTTAACCTGCCCTGTTTTTGCAGTTGAAAATAATGCTTTTAAGGCTGATGATAACAATTTTGCGGCGTATGACGAAAATATTGAAACACTTTTTGAACTCGGTATTCTCGATTGGGATATTGCCGCGTTTTCAAGTGCGGACAGTGTTACAAGGGGAGATTTCACCCATCTTATAACCAATATTGTGTCAAACGGCGCGTATGCGTCAGACAGTGTGGTCAGCGTTTTTACTGATGTCGGCGCAGATACCGAGCTTGGAAAAGTTTTATATGCCGCAAAAGGCTTTGGCATTGTATCGGGTGACGGTAAAGGTAATTTTTATCCCGAACGCCCCATAACAGCCGAAGAGGCATATAAAATTTTAGCCTCGGCATTAGGTTATGACGAGAACGCAAAGATATCGGGCGGTTATCCGACAGGGTATGTTATGTCGTGCGTAAAAGCAGGCTTAAAGAGTGACGAGCTTATAAATTTATCGGATAAGCTTACTCCGGGCATTGCCGCAAAGCTTATTGTTGACGCTTTTGAGTGCAACGTTATGAAGGTTAAGCTTGTTAACGATAAGATTGAATATGAAATTGACCGCAATGAAAAATGGATTTATTCCGCAAAGAAAATTCTTGTTTCAGAGGGGATTGTAACCCAAAACAGCATAACGGCGCTGCATACATATTCTGATATTGACAAAGATTATGTTTCTATTGATGACGTAAGATATAAGTGCAGCAAAAATTACGATAAGTTTTTGGGATACAACGTTAAATTTTATTATACTGAAGAAAACGGCGCGGATAAGCTTTTGCATATGACAAAGAGGTATAACAGCGAGCTTGTTATAGAAGCAAACGATATTGCCGACCCTAAAATGAATGACAGAAAAATTGAATATTACATCGACGAAATGAATACTCGCAAAGTAAAAATTCCGACTGATGCGTATATTATTTACAACGGCAGAGCAATTACTGTTTACGACAGCGATTTGTTTGACATTGATTACGGTTTTATTCGTCTTATTGATAATGACAGCGACGGTGCATATGATGTTGTTTATTTAAATGAATACAAAAACATAATTGTCGGTGCGCTTAACTCTGTTGACAAAACCGCGGCGGACAAATACAGCACGGCGGTTATAAATTTTGTACCTTATGACAACGAAAAGCTTATACGCATTTATGACGAAACAGGCAAGGAAATTGAATTTAATAAGCTTTCCGAAGGCGATGTTTTAAGCTACACCGAAAGCAATGACGGAAAAATTTTGTCTGTATATGTTTCCAAAAAGAAGGTGGAGGGAAAAATCGAGTCGATAAGCGAAATAAGAAGCAAAAAATACTACGGCATAAAAGGGCAGGAGCTTGCCGTTGCAAAAGACGCAGCGTTTAATAAAAGTAACATTAAAATGAACGCTGAAGGCATTGCATATCTTAACGTTTTCGGCGAAATTACCGATTTTGTATCGGGCAACGAAATCGACAATCTTATGTATGTGATTGATGCATATGTTGATAAAGACCGAGCAAATCACGCACTTAACCTTAAGGTTATGGACAAGACGGGCGAGATAAAAACTCTTGTTTCGCTCAAAAGCGTAATGCTTAACGGCGAAAGAGTAAAAAATATTATCGAAAACGATACAATTCCGACTTCTGTTGAAAAAGGCACGCTTATGCTCATAGAGTTAGACGAAAACGGCCTTATAAAGAAAATCGACACTCCCGACGCGCAGGGCAGCAGACTTCACACTTTCGGTGCGGCGGCAGATCAGCGTTACTACGGCGCAAATAAAACTTTCGGCGGTTTGTGGTATGCAGACCCGAAAGCGGTTGTGTTTATAGCTCCCAAGGATGCAGGAAGAGCCGATGATGACGATTCTTACAGAATTTCTACAATGAACGAATTCTTTAGCGACGTTACATACAACGTAACCGGATACACAGTCGGCGACGGCTCGTATTACGCAAAAGCGATTCTTATAAAAGAGGATGATGTTATAAGCATTACCGGCAACGAAGCGCACGTTATTAAGTCAATATCAAAGATAGTTAACGAAAAAGGCGACACCGTAAATATGATTGAAACGGGAAGCTATACTGAAGATATAAGAAAATATACGACCAAGGACGAAACAATTCTTTCGGATGCAAAGGTCGGCGATATTGCATTTCTGCACGTTGTAAACGGAGTTATAGACAAAGGCGAAATCGTTCTTTATGCGAAAGATTTGACTTTTAATGAGAACAGTGAGTTTGTTAAAAAGCATCCCACACTCACATATTCGGCAGGCTCAAACTACAAATACGGAAATGTACTCTTCAGAAATAACACCCTAATTTCGCTGGTTGATGACGCGGCGCTTGAAGCGGCAAAGGAAACAATTATAAGTGATTATAAATATTCGGATTTTGAATATACCGACACTGTGAGCGCAACCGTATATGCGGTTGACAGAACCGTTCGCGACAAAGACAAAATGGTGTATAAAGCGGATAAAAATGCTATAAAAGACTACCTCACCTTCGGCGAGGCGTCGAAAGTGTTTATTTACACAAAAAATGGCTATCCCAGACTTTTGGTTGTTTACAAATAAAAGGAGGCAAATATGAAAAAGCTTATATCTTTTTTTACTGCGTTTGCAGTTATGATAACATCTTTTGCCTGCTTTCCTTTGTTTGCAGAGGCGGTAAGCGTTCCGTCCGCAGCATTAAAGGATTACTGGACATATCCGATTTACGAAAACATATTTACGCTTGAGGACGATTTGAACACGGAATATGTGCTTCTTGACACTTTGTCCGACGGATTTCTGATTATGACAAACAAGGTATATGAAGCTCGTCCGTTTGACGCAGACGGCACTCAAAAGTTTGACCCGAATGATGAAAACAACATCGCGCATTATCTCAACAACGAGTTTTTAAACGAGATTATGCCCGAGAGTATGCGCGCATACATTGCGGAAAGAAGCTGGAAAACCGAGGGCGGAAACGCAGGCGGAATATGCCCCGATACTTATTTGGCAAATTGCAGAATTTCGCTTTTAAGTTTTGAGGAATATAACGAATATTACAAAAAATTCGGCACTGTTGACCACGATAACCAGGTTGACTGGTGGCTCCGAACGGGTGACGGAAGTAAAAAAGGAAATGTAATTTCGGGCGGCGGTGTTTACACAAACTGGGGTAAGTTTGTATCAACAGACGCAACCGTAAGCGCAGGGGTGCGCCCGATTTTTGTGCTGACAAAAGAATTTTTTGAAAATGTGAGAATTAACAGTGTAAAAATCGGCAAAAACGTAAAAAGCGAAATAGTGAAAAATGTTAAGGCTGACGAAATTTTAAAAGCGGGCTACAGTGCTGAAAAATTAAGACGTATTGGATACGAAAGTGTAAAAGGCGCAGACGAATATGTGGATATTACAATCCCAAACGAGCCTTATTATATGCAGGATCACAAGTATTCTTACTTTGAAGTTGATATTTCGCACACCGACACTGACTCGCGCGATTATACCATTGAGTATACACTTGGCGAAGCGGAAAGAAAAATTGACGTAACCGTTTCGCCGTATAAGGCGTACAGTGAAAAAATTTCTCTCAAAGATGAGAAAAAAGGCGTGTATAATCTTGATATCAAGGTTATGCGAAATGGCGAAGTTGTAGGCTATGACAGTGCGAGAGTTTGCCTTATAGATTACTACAAACACACACCGCTTGACAAATATTCGCGTATAGGGCTCGGTATGCCGTCGTGGCACAAGGAAGAAAAGGCGAGCACTGCGCGAACCACCATTCAGTCGTTTGTAGACCTCGTTCCGCGCGTTGCGGAGGCAGGCTTTACAAAGGTGCGATATTCGCCGGAATGGACCTGGATTGAAAAGGAGCGCGGAGTTTACAGATTTGATAAAGACCGATATGACTATACAAAAGCTGTTGGCGAAAATGAGCTTACCGTTGCGCCTTTTAAAGTGGGATTCGGAAATCAGGTTGTTACAAAACGCGAAACAAGTAACAAAATGGCGGCGCCGAATACGCGCGACGGTATTGAGGGTTACGCGGATTACGCAGTCGGTGCTAAAAAGCTTTATGACAGTGTTATGAAACCCGGCGGTACTGTTAATGAATTTGAACTTTGGAACGAGCCGAGTCTTAAAAACTACTGGTATCCTGAAGTAAACTTTTTGGAATACACGCAGATGGCTAACGCGGCGGCTTATAAGATTAAAAGTGAATATCCCGATAACATTGTTATGTTAGGTTGTATGACTCCTGATAAAATGGATGAAAACTACGACATAATGCTTCGAAACGGTGCTCTTATGTACGGTGATGAAATTTCAATACATCCGTATACATATCCGTATGACCCGGATCAGCGTCATATAGTGAGGGTTCCGGACTATCTCAAAAAGATTGAAGAATACGGCGGATGGTTTGACATTGCCGTAACCGAAGTGGGCTGGCCTACATGGGAGTCTTACAACACAACAACGCAGGAGCAGCAGTTGGTTTATATGGTTAAGATGCTTGTTTACAATGACGAAATGGGCTTTGCTTTAACCAATATTTTCTCCGCAAGGGATCAGGGACTTCAAAAAACCTATGTTGAACACGGATTTGGTCTTTTCGAATACAACGACCGTCCGAAACCGTCGGTTGCGTCGCTTTCGTTCTACAACAACAACGCTAACGATTCTCTTTATGTAGGTGAATTTGAAATTACCGAGGGTGCGAAGTCGTTCCTTTATAAAAAAGCGGGTGTTAAAAATCCGTTTGCAATTTGCTGGGTTACCGATGCGGAAAAAGAAAAGGAATACACCTTAAAAGACAATCAGTATGCAACAGACATTTTCGGCAACAAGCTTGACGAAAAGACAATTACAATAGGAAAAACTCCCGTTTACATTTTCAATTTGCCCGACAGTGTTTATATGAAGGCAATTTCGCACGATATTTCGGGAATTTACACCGAGCTTACTGAAAAATTGGGCGACAAGTTTGATTTTTCGCCACTTAACGATTTGGCAAACGAGGCGACGCAGTCAAAGGGAAATTATTCCGATACCAAAAAGTATTTGGACAAATACTTTGATTTGGCGCAGTCGTTTACCGATTCTGCTTTGCAGAGTGAAAATCTTACAGACAAAAATGCGGCACTTATAGCGTTTATTATGTTCAAAAAGGGCGAGTCTATGGCAGCGTCGCTTGAAAATATGCGTCTCGGAACATCGCAGGGAATTACGCATTATCAAAAGTCGCAAAATGCGGCTGCAGACAAAAAGGGTGATGAGCCTGAATCGTCACTTCTTTTCACTGACGCAATGCTTCGCTATGCAAAACGCTATACTAACCGTATAAGCGAAATAAAGGATATGGGAAGCTTTAACGGCGACAGGGAAAGAATGGGATATTATGCTTATCTTTCCGACAAGGTTTGCAATTTGGCAGACATTATGCAAAAATACGAAACACCCAATTCGTCGAGAGCTATTTTTACATATTCAACGCAGACAAGGCAGACTATGTATAAGGGCAAAACCTACACAATCAAGGCGGAGTTTGAAAACTTAAGAAACAAAGATTTTGACGGCACTGCAATTCTTGTTGACGAAAACGGCACTCCGATAGGCGAAGAAGTAAGCGTAAAAGCAAAATCGGGCGGATACACCGATTTGGAAGTAAGCGGTATCGCACCGAAAAATCACGACATGGGAACGTATATTTATAAAATTCAATACAAAGAAGATGGCGAGGTTGTGAAAGAACAAGAGATTGAAGTTATTCTCAAATCGCTTGTTGACATTGACCTTAAGGCGGCTGAAAATACGCTTTCAAATCTTGATTCGATAACCGTTGAGGTTAAAAATACATTTGACTCTGCCGTTAACGGAAAGATTAGGCTAACCGCACCGGACGGCTGGGATATGGAAACGGAGAAAGAAATTAACATTCCGAGCGGCGAAACGCAAAATGTTGAATTTAAGATTAATTCTTACAATAAAGTACCGTTTAACGAGTATTGCTTCAACATAAGCGTTATAGATGCGGATGGCAGTGAGCTGGCGCGTAAGGAAAAACTGCTTGATTTCAGAATTATGACGTATGACGAAAAGAATTATAATCCCGAAGAGTTTGACGGCGATATCACAGGCTGGGAGGACGCATATCCCATTTATGTGGAAGCACCCGAAAATCCGAGTGATATTAATTCGTGGCTTGGTCTTAACCGTTCGCTCAAGGTTCTTATGAAATGGAACAAAGACAACATTTACGTTATGACTGACGTTTACGACGCGGTACAAAATAACACATTCACAAGCTTTGACTTGTGGCAGGGCGACTCTGTTCAGGTTGCGATTGATACGCTTATGAACGGTCTTGCAGAGGGCAAAACCTCCGGTTATCAGGATGATGATTACGAATTTGGTTTTGGTCTTACACCTAAAGGATTGGAAACATATTTGTATCAGGCGTCCGACGCAAAAACAGGAGTTGTTGAGGGCGAACAGCTTGTAAACGTTATAAGAAACGATAAGCTTGGTCTTACAAGATATCTCATCAAAATTCCAAGCAGTTATGTTAAACAGCTTAAGCTTGAAAACGGAAACAAATTTGGCTTTAACATTGCTGCAAATGACGCAGATATACTGCTGCGTGATGGTTACAGTCAATATACAAGCGGTATCTGCGACAAAAAGAATCCGTCAATGTTTAAATCGTTTACCCTTGTGACGGGAGACAGTGCGGCAACTGAAACTTCTGACAGAATTTCATTCTATCAGAAAGTTGAAACGATAAGACAGGGTAACTAAAGAATTAATTTAACAGAGGCTGCATAAAGCAGCCTTTGTTAATGAAATGAAGGAGAACTTTATGGAAAGCAAACGATACGACAGATTTTATCCCGGCAAGGTGTGGCTTGATACCGACGGAAAGCGTATTCAGGCGCACGGCGGTTCTATTATATATACAAACGGAAAGTTTTATCTCTACGGCGAAAACAAAGAAAAATCACTTCCGGGAAGCGGAATTTGGCACTGGGGCGTAAGGCTTTATTCGTCAGATGATTTGTATAACTGGAAAGACGAGGGCATTATTTTTAAAGCGTCCGAGGATAAAAAAAGTCCGGTTCATTTTACGCAGTATCTTGACAGACCGCACATTATTTACAATGAAAAAACGGGCAAATATGTTATGTGGATAAAGGTTATGAAAAAAGAAAAAATGTGTGACCAGATTATGGTTGTCGCGGTTGCGGATAAAATTACCGATGAGTTTAAAATGATGTCGGCAAAGACAATTCTTGGCTTAAGCTCGGGCGATTTTGATTTGACGATTGATGAGAAAACAAAAAGGGCTTACATTTATTTTGATAAGGTGCACGATTACAAAACCAACTGTGACGATTATTCAAAGCAGCATACGCACATTGTGTGTGCACCGCTTAACGATGACTATACGGATGTTTTGGGAACATACACCGAGCACCTTGAAACAAAGGGCGGCTCCTACGGCAGAGAGGCACCGTCATTTTTTGAAAGAAACGGTAAAAAGTATCTTTTTACCAGTGCTACAACGGGATATTTTCCAAATCCTACCGAGTGTGCGGTATGCGATACGTATGACGGCGATTGGAAAAATATCGGCACCGTGCATATAAACGATACCGAAAATACATCCTTCAGAAGTCAGATTTCGTCGGTGTTTAAACACCCGTTTAAAAAGGATTTATATATTGCTTTGGGTGACAGATGGCTTGTAAATCTTCCCGATAATTTTCCAAACAACTTTTATGATGTTATGCGCAGTGTAAACGATCCCGAAAGAGTTCAGCTTATGTCTGATGAGGAAATTGCAAAAATAAGAGCGTGCAATACTCCCGAAACCCGCAATACTTCAATCGCAGATTATGTGTATCTTCCTATTGAATTTGACGGCGACAGACCAATGATTAAATGGTATGACGAATGGAAAATTGAGGATTTTAATTAGGCTAAATGGGACAATTTATGTCCTTATTTTCGGTTGATGTTTGATTTTGAACGTTATATAATATAGCAAACAATTTAAAACAAGGAGAAAATTATGAGCAAATTAACGGTTAATGTATTGGATTTCGGTGCGGTTCCTAATACAAATGCTTTGCAGTCGGACAAAATCCAGGCGGCGATTGATTATTGCTATCAAAACGGCGGCGGCGAAGTGGTTGTTCCCGAGGGCGAATATTTAATCGGCGATATACGGCTGCGCAGCAATATCACGTTCCATCTTTTGAAAAACGCTGTTTTAAAGGGAAGTACCAATCCCAATGACTTTTGTAATATTAAAAACGACAAATTTGAGCCTGTTGAGATAGACGAAACGCTCGTATGGAAAAGTCCGGCAAACAGAACACCTGAGTATGCGCGTTTGTGGCTTTATTCGGGATTGTCAAAATGGTCTAACGGCATAATCAGAATTATGCACGCAGAAAACGTTGAGATTATCGGTGAAGAAGGCTCGGTTATAGACGGTCAGAACTGTTATAATCCCGATGGTGAAGAAAAATACCGCGGACCTCATGGCATAAGCGTAAATGGCAGCAAAAACTTGCATTTTTCAGGTTATACCATTGTGCATACAGGAAACTGGGCACATTGCATTATGGAAAGCTGCAATATTACGGTGGATAACGTTACAATTCTTGGCGGACACGACGGAGTGCATTTTCGAGGCTGCGACAATGCGGAAGTTAAAAACTGCGTTATGAAGACGGGCGATGACAGCGTTGCGGGATTTGACAACAAAAACATTCACGTTACAGACTGCGATTTAAGCAGTGCGTGCAATGTTTTCAGATTTGGCGGACGTGATGTGCTTATTGAAAACTGCACCGTTACAGGGCCTTGCGATTATCCGTTCCGAGGTTCTATGACGATTGAGGAAAGGGCGGCAAGAGCAAATGAATCTAAAACCGCGCGCAGAAACACAACGACATTTTTTACATATTTTATAGACCAAACAAGAGATATGCACGTTAGACAGGGCAATATTGTTATACGAAACTGCCGTCTTAAAAATGTTGACAGATTTTTAAGAATTAATCTTTCGGGCATTGAGCCGTGGCAGAAGGGTACGCCGCCCGAGGATATTACATTTGAAAACATCACTGCCGACGGTATGGCAAACTGGATAAATGCGTACGGAAACGATGAGTGCCTGTTTGACCTTACGCTTAAAAATATCGATTATACAATGCGCGAAGGCTTTGAAGAAAAAAGCTTTATGATGCTTGGCTGCTACAAAAATGTTAATCTTGAAAATGTAAAAATTCATAATTTTAATGGCGACACGCTTATAAAAACGTGGGGCGACAAGAATAACATACATTTAAAAGACTTTGAATGTGACGGTATTGACGAGGATAAATTCATACAACAGGCAGACGATGTTTTTGATGAAAGGTATATATAAAAAGGTGATTTATGGGTGTATTGTTTATAGTTATAATACTTATGTGCCGTGTTGTGCAGTATAGATATAATAAAAAAACGGCAATATGATTACAAGCAATGTTTATAGCCCAAAAGGCTTCGGTATATTTTATGCCGAAGCCTTCAGACTGTCGAAGAACCCAAAATTTGCTTAATGCAAATACGGGTTCTTCGACAGTCTGACGCACCTTAAAATCAGTATGATTTTTAAGGTGCATATCGCTTTTGAGGTTTATTTTATTTGTAATCACCGAGGTAATCGGTATTTTTTTCGAATATTTCGTCGCACATATTTCTTATTTCTTCAAGGCTTAACACCGCCGACGAAAGCGGATCCATATAAACTGCCTCGTAAACCATTTCTTTGCTTTTTTTCATTGCGGCTTCTACAACGAGATTTTCTATGCGCGCAGTGGTGTTTACCAAAATTGCAAGATGGTCGGGCAGGTTTCCGGCGATTGTGGTTTTAAATCCCATAAAATCTGCCACAACCGGAACTTCAACGCAGGCGTCATACGGAAGGTTTGGAATCGAGCCGTGGTTTAAAACATTTCCGTTAAAAATAAACGGCTTTCCGTCGCCGAGTCGGGCATTGAAAATGTCTGCCGCATATTCCGCGCTTTTTTCCTTGCTTATGCCTTTTTGCAAAAATTCGTCATATTGTTTTTTTGTATTCTTTTTTCTGTCGAGTCTGAGATTGAGCGAAAATGCATATTCGCCGGGATTCCAGTTTGTTCCGTGCGTGCAGTATTTTTCTATTAAATCGGGGCGCTTTCTGAACCACTGATTATATTCTGAATTATGTCCGCTCGATTCGGTTACATAGTAGCCGAGTTTTAAAAACATTTCGTTTCGTACTATTTCTTTGTTGTAAAATTCTTTGTCTTTGAGTTTTTCTCTCAAAAGCGGATATAAATCCTTGCCGTTATGCTTTAACACGGTATAAAATGCCTGGTGATTTACTCCCATACATTTATATATAATTTCTTCTTTTGGAATTTCAAGCCATTCGGCAAGCATCTTTATAGTTCCCTGCACACTGTGGCACAGTCCCGTAACTTCAACATTTGAATGTTTTTGCATTGCGCCGCAGAGCATAGCCATGGGGTTTGTATAGTTTAAAAATACCGCATTGGGACAGTATTTTTCAATATCGGCGCAGATTTCGAGCATAAGCGGAATATTTCGCAGCGCTCGGAAAATGCCCGAAACACTTCTTGTGTCACCAACGTTTATATCAACACCGTATTTTTTGGGAATTTCAATTTCGTGTCGCCATATGTCAATATCGCCGTTGAAAACTGTGCAAAGCACGCCATCGGCATCCTTTAGAGCTTCTGCTCTGCTCATAGTTGGAGTAATCTTTACATTCGGACACTCCATAACTTCGGCGATTTGTTTACATACGTCTGTAATGTTTTTTAAATTTTCGGCGTTTGTGTCCATAAGCGCAAATTCTGCGTCCTTAAATGCTTCAAACGTCAAAAGGTCACGCATACAGCTTGTTGTAAACTGCAA
>JALEIO010000222.1 GCA_022769845.1 Oscillospiraceae bacterium | reverse complement strand
GAAATGTTAATGTCAGCCAAAGTTCCTTCTGTATTTTTGTATTCAACAGCAGTAGCAACATTCTCGCCGCCTACATAAAGATTAACTGAAGTTGCTGACAAAGCAGTCGCTCTGTCTTTAATCGGAACCTCATATGTAACTTTACCTTCGGCGTCAGCCGCTAACTGATCGATATAAACAATATCGTCATTACCTGCGGTAGCAAGTGTTGCACCTTTTTTAAGAATAAGAATTGTTGCGTCTTTTCCTGCCTCGTACCCCGAAACAGTTGCTGAAAGTTTGCCTGTTGCCGAATTATACGACACACCGCTGATTGCCGGAGCTGCAAATGCCGAAACGGCAAACAGAGCCGCAATCATTGTAAGAGCTAATGCTCTTTTGAAAATGTTTTTCATAATCTTTCTCCATCTCCTTTTAAATTTTTAAAATTTTAGCATAAAAGGTCTTGCAAAGAATGAGTTTTTCAAAATCCCCCTTCCTTTTGCAAAACAGCTTTATAAGAATTTAAAGCCATTTTTCCAATTATACAAGTTTATTATAAATCCACTTATCAAATTTTTCAATAGCTAATTTAAATAATTTTATATTTTTGTGAGTTTATACAAATAATCCAACTGTTTTTGTGCATTTACTCCATAATATCCCCTGCCGCCGAGGTTGCCGCAACCGCACCGTCCGCACACGCCGTTATAATTTGCCGCAGTGTTTTTTGGCATACATCGCCCGCAGCGTAAATGTTTTTTTCACTGGTGCGCATATTTTTATCTACTATTATATAGCCGTTTTCATCGGTTTTGAGGGTGCCGACCGCAAGAGAGCTTGACGGAATGTTGCCCACCGCAACAAAAACCGCATCTGTTAAAATATCTGTTTTTTCGCCTGTTTTGACGTTTTTTACGGTTAAATTTTCAACAGTGCCGCCGCCGGAAATTTTTTCGGGAACGGTGTTTAAAACAATTTCAATTTTTTCGTTTTTATACAGTTTTTCGGTGATTGAAGACGCCGCACGGAATTTATCGCGGCGGTGTATGATATACACCTTTTTGCAGATATTGGAAAGATACAGTGCGTCCTCCGCCGCCGTGTCTCCGCCGCCGATTACGCACGCGGTTTTGTCCTTAAAAAATCCGCCGTCGCAGGTGGCGCAATACGAAACGCCGCGTCCGCGATACTTCTCCTCACCGTCTATGCCGAGCTTTCGCGGGCTTGCGCCCATTGCAAGAATTATTGCCTTTGCTCCGTAGGTGTTCTTTTTTGTTGAGACCTCTTTTTTTGCGGAGTCAAGGCTTGTTACATCCTCATATTTTATCTCGGCGCCAAAGCTTTTTGCCTGTTTTTCCATACGCATACAAAGCTCTGCACCGCCGATTTTGCCCGTGCCGATAAAGTTATCCACCTCGCTCGTGGTGGCTGCCTGTCCGCCTGCAAACATTTTTTCAAGGACAAGCGTTTTAAGGCCTGCTCGCGCCGAATAAAGCGCCGCGTTAAGCCCTGCAGGTCCCGCGCCGATTATAATTACATCGTATTGTTCCATATTAATTTCCCCTTATAAATTTTTCATCGGTAATTTTAAAATTTGCGCCGTCCGAAAGGTAAACAACGTTGTTTTCATCAACGATAACACACTCGGTATCAGGCTCGGAATTTATGATTTCAAGTCCGTCCTTAACGCCGAGAACACAAATTGCGGTGGCAAGAGCGTCGCATTTTTCGCTCGATTTGCCTATGACGCTTGCGCTCAAAACACCGCTTTCGGCACATTTTCCGTCAAACGGACTTATTATATGATGGTATTTTTTACCGTTTAATTCAGCAAATCTTTCATATCCGCCGCTGGTTACAACCGATATATTATTACCCTCAACATAGCCGAAATATTCACCGCGCGCACCGCTTGGGTTTTGCAGACCGATTTTAATTTCTTTTTTCCCGAGTGTATAAATATTGCCGCCCAAATCTAAAATTGCGTCCTTTACGCCGTATTTTTGCATAATTTTTGCTGTCTCGTCCGCAAGATATCCTTTTGCAATACCGCCAAGGTCAATTTGCGCGCCGTTTTCAAGGCATACGGTGTTGTTTGAAATTTTAATATTGTTATACCCGACTTTTTTCAGTGCTTCGGCAATTTCACTGTCAGTCGGCACGCGCGAAAAATTTTTAATATTCCACAAATCGGTTAGCGGTTTTACGGTTATATCAAATGCGCCGCGCGTTTTTGCAGAATAAGCTTTTGCGTTTTTGATAAGCCTTACCGTTTCGTCTTCAAGCGAAAATTCACCCGTTTTGTTAAGACGGGAAATTTCACTGCTTTCTATGTAAACACTGCATTTTTGCTCAAAATCTCTGATTTTTGCAAAACATTCTTCCGACGCTTTTTTTGCATTAAAGCCGCGCGCATTAATTGTAACATAGGTATCGAGCAGAAATTCGGTTTTTTGATATGCGCGGATTTCAGAAAAATATGCGCACACAAAAATAAGCGCAAACGCAATGCAAACAATCAAAATTTTTCTTTTCATAAACGTAAAAACACACACTCGGTTATGAGAGCATAATTTTCCTTTCGTATTTTTTCAAACTGTGAAAACGGCAGCGGATTTTGCCCGTTTCCGACTTCAACGGTGAATGATGGCAGACCGAATTTATCAATTACCCAATCCTTAAACCCCGTAACGGAAGCAATTCCGTCCGTTTCGGCAACAGTATAGCCCGATTTTGCCGCA
>JALEIO010000212.1 GCA_022769845.1 Oscillospiraceae bacterium | reverse complement strand
GCATCTAAACGAGGTATCCTTTTCAAAGTGCTTCATTATTGAACAAAGCTTATATATCGGAGCAGTTATGGAGCGTGACAGCAAAAACATCAGCGCAAGGGATATCAGTATGCTTATAATTGATGTCATCAGTATAATAAGCCCCATATCACGGCTGCTTATATTAAGCATAGAAAGATTGAAAATTCCTACAATTGAAAAACCGGAACTGCCGATTTTGGATTTGCCTAAAATATATCGTTGACCGTTATATGTTTGCAGAACTGTTTTTGTACTGCTGTCAAATACAAAGTCCAAAAGAGACGTGCTGTTTTTTATTTTATCAAGGTACGGCTTATCATGCATATATACAAATTGAGTGTCTTTAACCAAAAGTATATCACCGGTGTTATGCAGCTGAATTTCATTAATGTTATTTAGAAATGAAATCAGGTCAATCTTGACCGCCGCAACGGCAATGGGAGTTTTTGTCCGAAAGTCATATATAAGGCGCGACGCTTGAACGTATCCGGATGTGCCGGATGAATGGTAAACGGTCCAGTATGTTTCACCGCTGTCGTTTAAGGTTTTCTGATACCACAAATCACCTTTTATCATAGAGTCCGATACTATAAGGCTGTCTGAATATATAGAAGGGTATTCGGGACGATCCATTATGTATAGTTTTACTTCGGATACTTGCTTCCGGAGAATATCAGTTTGGCTGAGCTGTTCATTCAATATGTCGATACTGTTTGGTACATTTATCTCTTCATCAGAAATAGTTGATGTGATTTTAGAGTTCATTTGAATATTAAACAGAAGCGTATCTACATATTTTGTTTGAGCTTGAAGATTGCTTGCCGTAAGCGTTATGACTTGTTCGACATGGTCCTCAAGCTGTGTGCGCATTATGGAATGAAATTTAAAGTATATGACTGTGCATGACAAGGATATGCAAAACATAATAACAAGAAGATATGATAACAACAATTTGCTCTTGATTGATAAATTGTGAAACAGACCAAGTATTTTCATTTACATAGCTCCTTGACCGATTAAATTCTTAACAGGTATTAAATAATAAT
Organism: Oscillospiraceae bacterium; assembly: GCA_022769845.1. Classification (GTDB taxonomy): domain Bacteria; phylum Bacillota; class Clostridia; order UMGS1810; family UMGS1810; genus Qingrenia. The sequence goes on along the minus strand of JALEIO010000212.1, from coordinate 3,092 downwards.
TGTAAATTTAAAATAATTGTATCATAACAGCGGCATTTTTACAAGGCTTATTCGTAATTTGGAAATTTACAACGCTATTTTGGAAATTTACCTCATTAAAAATTTTAAATTGATGTGGTATTATATTAACATAAGCCGATATTTTTACTGCAGCTGTAAGATTATGAATCAAATAACATAAAAATGGAGGTGAAGTTGTTGAAAAAAATAATTGCAGCATTAATGACAATGGTTATAATATTTTTGGTGTGCGGCTGTGAAAGCGAAAATCTGGAAGTGCAGGATACTCGTATTACGACGCTCACTTTGATGAAGCCGAAAGGAATGAAAGGATTTGAAGATATTGCTGACGGATTTGAGAAAGACCATACAAATGTGCAGGTGCATATTATTGATATAACAGACAATACAAACGAAAGATATAAAGTTTGCAAGGCAACGTTGAGCGGACGCGACTCGGATATTGACATTATTGTTACTGATGATATATGGACGGATGAGTTTGTCCGTGCAGGTTATCTGGAGCCTTTAAAAATAGGAATCGACAAAGAAAAATATGAACCAAACGCAATTAGATTTTTTTCAGTGGATGATACAATGTACGCACTGCCGTTTTCTTTGGATATCGGAGCGGTTTTCTACAGGCGGGACAGAGTAGGAAAGGCTCCGCAAAGCTGGGAGGACATTTTTAACGGAAGCAGCGGACAGCCGATTTTTGAGGGAACTGCAGATGAAGATTTGCTTTGCGCGGCAATAGAACTTGGCGACCGTTTATACGAAGCGTATCCGTATTTTTCAAAAAGCAGCGATAGCGGCGTGGGTGAATTGAGAACAATGTTTAAAAGCGGCGAAACTGATTATTATCGGGGATGGAGCAGGGATTATGCTTATTTTAATGATTATGATTTGGAAATAGGCGGCAATGTAGGAGTGATGATTCCCGATACAAGCGTTCTTGGAGGGCGCGGACTGGCGGTAAGCAGTTTTTCAAATAACAAGGATACGGCAATGAAGTTTCTTTCTTATATATATGATTCCTACAATTTAAGAGAAATGATGAAAAGAAAAGGATACATACCCGTTCAGAAAGAGCTTCTTGCAGACGAAATGTTTGTAGATTATAATCCGTGTATGAAGAACATAAACGAAACCATTTCAAGAGCAGCGGTGAGAAAAAGCGACTCAAGATATGTGGAAACGGCGTGGAATTTACAGGAAGAACTTTGTGAGAGCATTTCTGAAAACAGAGAGCCTCCTAATCTAAAAAATATATATTATTTACAAAAATAGAAAGGACGATGGAAATGAATTTTAAACGAATTGTATGTATGGTTGCAGCGGTGTCTGTGATAACAGCGACATTTGCGGGGTGTGGAGAAAAAAGCACGATAACGAGTGAAGATGCAAATACTGTGCCGAAGAATGCATATGAAATCAATTGGTATATGCAAGGAACAACGCAGAGTGATACTCCGGCGGTTGAAGCTAAAATAAACGAATATTTAAAAGATAAAATCAACGCAACCGTCAAGCTGCATATTCTGGATACAAGTCAGTATACGCAGAAGGTGGGAACTATGATAAATGCAGGCGAGTATTTTGATTTGGCTTTTTGTGCAAGCTGGATGCTTGATTATAAGGCAAATGCCGCAAACGGAGCGTTTCTTGAATTAGATGATATGCTTCCGAAATATTTGCCAAAGACGGCTGAAATTCTGGGAGAAGACTTTATGAATGCGGCAAAAGTAAACGGAAAACTATATGCGCTTCCTGTTAATAAAGAAAAGGCTTCGCAGGCAGGATGGTTCTTCAGAAAAGATATTGCCGAAAAATACAATATTGATATGAACAGCATAAAGAGCTTTGAGGAGCTTGAACCGTATCTGCTTGAAATTCAGGCAAAAGAACCGGATATGAAGTATCCTATTGACTGGAAAACCGATAGTACACCTTTGGCATTTATTCAATACGAGATATTAGCCGCACCTGCGGCGGTTATATACGGAAAGTATGACGGAAAAGTTGTTAATTTCTATGAAACCGAAGAATATGAGCAGGCGTGCAGAATCAGCCGAAAGTTTTATCAGGACGGCTTAATTAAAAAAGACGTTATGACATCCGGTGATTTTAATCAGAGATTAAAAGAAGGAAAGACATTCTGCTGTGCATATCCGCTAAAACCGGGAAAGGCAACAGAGGTATCAAAAAATTATAAGTATAAAATGGATCAAGCGGAAGTAACACCTGTTATAGAGGATAACCAGGCGGCTACCGGCTCGATGATGGCTATATCCAGAACGTCAAAAAATCCGGCTCGTGTTGCAAGATTTCTTGAGCTTTTGTATACGGACGAATATTTATATAATCTTGTGCTTTATGGTATAGAGGGTAAACACTATAATGTAACAAGCGACGGATATGTAAAATTAATTCCCGAAAGCTCTTATTCACTTTCCGGTTCCGAATGGATGTTCGGCAACGTATTTTTGGCAAAGCTTAAAGAGGGAGAAGACCCTCAAAAAGTAGAGAAGCTCAAACAATTTAATAAGGAAGCTAAAAAACCGCTTTATTACGGATTTAAATTTGATGCGTCAAAAGTTGATCTGGAGGCGGCAGCCTGCAAGAAGGTTATCAGCGAATATAACAAACAGGCTGTTTTGGGAGCTATGGACCCCGATACAGTGCTGCCGGCATTCAGGAAAAAGCTTAAGGAAGTAGGAGCAGACAAGGTGGTTGAAGAAGCTCAGAGACAATATGACGCTTTTCTTGCAGAGAAAAACAAAAAATAAGGAGATAAAAAATGCCAAAACGAGTATTTAAGCAATTAATGGTTTTATGTATATGCTGCCTTTGTCTTTGCACTGCTGTAAATGCTTCAGGTGAGACTGATATCTTATTTGAAGACAGCTTTGAGACCTACGGAGTGAACGGAAGCGGCAAGGATGAGGCAGGCAAGCTTATAAACCCGGTTCGTGCAGAAGAAAGCGATGGAGGCTGGTTTAATGCCAAGGCCGCGGGTAGGAGAGAAACGCTCATTTTTGAAGAGGAAAATAATCATTATTTAGGTATTTATTATCAAGGCAAATCCGATA
>JALEIO010000200.1 GCA_022769845.1 Oscillospiraceae bacterium | reverse complement strand
CGGGTTGTGCGCTCAAAAATCGAAATGCCGAGATGCTCCTCAAGCTCCTTTATGGCGCGGCTTAAATTTGGCTGATTCATATAAAGATTTTCCGCCGCCTTGTTTATGGAACCGGTACTCGCAACCTCAACGGCATACTTTAAATGCAAGATATTCATTTTCCGCACCTCCGCAAAATTTTCTTATATAAAATAGTATAACACATACTTTTTTTAAGGTCAATCAAAAAGTGTTCACAAAAGAGCAAAAAAATACCGCCCGGCACTTTCAAACCGGAGCGGTATTTGCATATTTTTACACTTTTAAAATTTTTGTTCCGAATTTTTCAAATTTTTTCTTTGTATCATCGTCAAAACATCCGTCGGTAATTATATAATCGACTTGCGAAGCGTCGCATAGCTTAATATGCCCTACCTTGCCGAATTTGCTTTTATCGCACAAAAAATATTTACTTTTTGCATTGTCAAACATTTTCTGCTTTATTGCACATTCCGCACCGTCGCTTTCCAAAATCAGCATATTGTCCAAAAACCCCTTTGCCGAAAAAAACATTTTGTTGGCAAAAAGACTTTTTTCAATACAGGATTCTGCCACATTTCCGACAAAAGAGCAATTCTTGCTTAAAACGCCGCCGATACTCACAACTCTTACATCACTATCGGTTAAAAGCGATATAACCTTCATAGAATTGGTTATGACGGTCAAATTTTTGATATGTTTTATTTCTTCCGCGAGATAATGCGCAGTTGTCGAAGCGTCTATAAACACCGTGTCAAACGGCGCAATGTGCTTTGCCGCCTCTTTTGCAATTAGTATTTTTTCGTCGGCAAACGACTTTATGCGCCTTTTGTATGACAGCTCGATGTTTTTTTGGTCAACGCATACCGCTCCGCCGTGCGTTCGTATAAGCTCGCCGTTTTTTTCAAGCTTTTCAAGGTCGCGCCGAACGGTTTCTTCGGTAACCTCTAAAACCGTACTTAAATCAGATACCGCGGCGGCGCCGTCCGATTTTAAAATTTCCAAAATTTTATTATGACGTTCTATTGCGAGCATATAAATCTCCCTATTTTCTCATATTAACACAGCAAGACGCAACATTGCACTCCTTGCAGTCCTGACCGTTGCAAAGGTTTGCGGGGTGCTTTCCGGTCATTTTGAAATTCTTTCGTATCTGATAAAGACGTTTTATATTTTCATTGTCGAACTTGTTAGGGCCGCCGAGCTGCTTTGAAAGGAACAAAAGCTGTGCATAAAACTCAAGCGACTCCATTTTGTGATACGCGGTAAGAAGCGAATCGCCGTATGAAAGCGCTCCGTGATTTTCCAAAAGAACAGCGTCAAAATCCTGCAAATATTTTGAAACAGCGTCGGGAATTTCTTCTGTTGAAGGCGTGCCGTACTCTGCAATCGGCACTGCGCCAAGCGAAATAACCGCTTCGGGCATAATGGGGTCAACAAGCGGAATACCTGCAATGGCAAAGCTTGTTGCATACATAGGATGCGCGTGCACAACGCTTACAACATCAGGGCGTTCCTTGTAAACTCTCATATGCATTTTAATTTCGGAGGACGGTCTGAAATTTCCGTTTGCCTCCAAAACCTTGCCTTCAGCGTCAACCTTGCATATGTATTCGGGGGTCATAAAGCCCTTGCTTACACCCGTTGGAGTGCATAAAAACTCATTATCCGAAATTTTAACCGAAATATTTCCGTCATTTGCCGCAACCATTCCGCGGTCATAAATTCGTTTGCCAATATCGCAAATCTGTTGTTTGATTTCTGCTTCTGTCATTATAAAAACCTCGCTTTTATTATTAAAATTTTACAAGTTTTATTAAATTATAACAGATTTGCAAAAAAAGTCAAGCTTTTTCAAACATTTTCAAACAAAATAACAGATTTACAAAAAAAATAATTATACGAAACTTTTTTCATCATTATTTAAATGCGATTAAAATCTTATTTTCGGCATTTGCCTTGAATCGCGCAGTGCGCACATCCCGAACCGCAGCAGCAGCCTCCGCGGCGTTTGTTTTTCACAAGATAAGAAATTACCGCCGCAACTGCCGCAATTAAAATTATGGCAACAATAATTGTTGAAAGATTTTCACAAATCCAATTAAACATATGTATTCCTCCCTTGAAAAAGCGTAGGTTAGTTATATCTAACTTATAAACAAAGTGTACCACACCTTTAATTTTCTGTCAATACTTTTTAAAAAATATTTTACCAAAAATTTTTTTAAAAAACACTTGATTTTTTATTTGTGTTGTTGTATAATAGCAAAGTAGCATTTGCCGCTGTGATGGAATTGGCAGACGTAGCGGACTCAAAATCCGCCGGTAGCGATACCGTGCCGGTTCGACTCCGGCCAGCGGCACCACGTCGGAACAAGCTTTGGCTTGTTCCG
>JALEIO010000186.1 GCA_022769845.1 Oscillospiraceae bacterium | reverse complement strand
CAATTTCAAAGGTAGGCTCCTTTCTGTCTATCTTATGTGTTGACGTATAAACAGAAAGCCCCTGTTGTTCATTATCGCCGTCCCAAAGCACATACTTGATACCTGATCCGTCCGTAAGGTAAGCATCCTTGATAACAAGCGTAAGTCCTGCATCTCCCGATTCAACATCATCGGGGAGGTTAAATGTCAGATCAAAGGATTTCGAGCCGTTTGTCTTGACGCTTTTTTCGTTTGCGGTAATCTTTATACCGTCTCCTGCCGTCAAGTACGCCTCGCCTATCGTGACGGTTCTGTTAACGAACCGGCTTGCGAATATCGAGAACTGATCCGTCGCTTTAATATATACGGTTGCCGTAACGGTTTCGCCGGAATCATTATTATAATACTTGTTATTAGCCTTTATATCACTGTCATTACTTCTAGATGATGTGTAATTTCGGCTATAGGATACTCTATCAACGCAAAAGGCTCTGCGCCTTATTGTTGTGGTTGCACTAAACGTCCTCGTGTCCTTTGTGCTTTTTTCAGGGAACTCAAGTGTAAATTTGAGTTGAATCTCTCCCATATTGTTTTCGTTCATATATTGAAGGAGCTTCGCTCTGTCTATATTATAGCCCATATTCTTATCAAGAAATGTAACTCCGTTTTGCTCAAGAACGTCTTTTGTAACATGAGAGCCGTTCTCTTTCAAGCCGGTAACGTTTACCTTCATCGTAGGCGCATCGCTTAAGCTCATGCAGTCATACGCATTGCCATCGAAAAACGAAACATATGTACCACTTATTTTTCCGCTCCATTCGGCTTTTATGGTTCCGCTATCTCCAAGAGGATTGAGGATGTACATTTTATTAAGCGCATCCTTGAAATTATCGGTACCCAAAACCTTTCTTTTTGCATCAAACGAAACAGTGTAGCTCGCAGGTCCTTTGTCATCCTGATCTATCGGTTTACCGCTCGAGGTGTTTTTCGGATCATCGGTATAATGCAAAAGCACATATTCCGATTCTGCACTGCTTCCTACTCTTGATACTTTTATCCATATTGTGTACATCCAAAGGCTGTCCTTTGATGAGTTTGAAAGTTCAACGCCGTTTACTGTCCACGGAGCTCTTGTTGTTTTAAACTTTGCTGTTGCCGGACTTTCTTTGCTGCCGGTGTTTTCAAGAAATTTGGTTTCCTCAGAGTTGTCGGTAAACTTAAGCTTTACCGTGATTGCATTTGTCTTTTTGCACTCTGCATCTTTCATTCTGCTGATTCCGACTCCGACTGTGTATTCCCACTCTGTTGTTGCGGCCGAAACGGAAACTGCGGGAATAAATGACAACAGCATACAAGCCGTAATCAGCATACTTAAAATCCTTTTCATCCTCATTTTTTCAATCCTCCTTTTTATTCTGTTTCAAAACTGAAAGCACTGATGTTTTAAGAGCCTTCATTTGCATTTTTAAATAATACTCATCTTCAAACATTGCATAGTGAACCGCCGCACGGACAAATATAAAAATAAACCCTGAAAGAATATCAACAGGCAAGCCAAGCTTAGGTGAAAGCTGACACGCATATTCGGTATAACGCTCGTTTACCCCCACAAAAAACTTCTTGCCGTGCTCTATGTACTTTGGATGGGTGTAAACCTGATGCATCAGACGATATTTTTTTCCATGCTTTTTCGCCGTCCAGTACGGAACTTCATTGATAAAACGCAAAATATCCTCCGGATTTTCAGGCGCAAGCGCCATAAACTCGTCTTCAACCTTTGACATACAATATTCGGTGGATTGCACGATAAGATCATCCACATTATCAAAATATGCATAAAGGTTTGCACTTGTCATACCGCAGTATTTTCCAAGCTCCTTTATGCCTGTGTCACGAAGACCGTTTTCACAGTAGCATTCATAGCATTTTTCCATTATTTCTTTCTTTTTTTCTTCTCTGTATTCCGGACTTCTCATAAAGCAACCCCTTATAATTTATTAATTTATAAATAAATTATAACAAATTTTATTAATTTGTCAATACCTTCGGATGTATTTCGGCTATGTGCATAATTATTTTTTATTGTAAAGAAAAAAGAGAATTTTATATTCTGCAAGCCGAAATAGCAAGGCGAAAGAAACTCTGCAGTTCATACGGCGGAAATGACATATTTTCTTTCAAAACATAAAAGCCCCGTTTGAAAATCACTCAAACAGGGCTTTGGCGTCAAGCAGGCATATTGCTAATTTACTTGTTACCCTCAATAAATCTCTGAAGGATTGCCGCAATTTCTGCTCTTGTTGCGTTATCAAGCGGATTGATGGTGGTCTCTGTCTTACCTTTCATCAACCCTGCACCTACCACATACTGTATAGCTTCAACTGCATATTCGGAAATGCTTTCTGCGTCG
>JALEIO010000170.1 GCA_022769845.1 Oscillospiraceae bacterium | reverse complement strand
TTGACATGCCGTCAATTTTACGCTATATTATAGCTAAGGGCTGAAAGCCTAAATCCGGCTTTCAGCCCAGAAAATTCACTTAGATTATATTATCATTTTGGAGCTAAATTTGAGGTTTACACAAAATGAGGGATTGCCCCGCACATTTTGCAATCCATTTTTGCGCTGATATGTCTTTTTTTCCTGTGTTAGACTTCATACCTTACTCGCTTAAAAGCTTTGCGTTTTTTAAACTTTCGATAAAATCCGCCACATCATCTTTCACTTCCGAAGCGTCCACTTCGTACTCCTTTGAAAGAAGATTAACAAGCTCGTCTTCCGTTATATCATTTTCCATACACTGCCACAGAAATGCTCCTGTTTCGTTAAGGTTTATAATGGAAGAAAAATCCATAAAATTATCGCCGACAGGAACAACAACATAGTCGTCAATAACCTTTTTAACGATAAAACCTTCCTTAACCTTCACGTTTTAAAAGCACCTCCGAATTTGTAATCGGCGCATAAAGCGGCTGACTATAAATATTTACGCTATCATTATAATATATCTGCCAATAAAAGTCAACCGCAATAATACTTTTTTTCAATATTTGTAAATTTCGCACATATTTTTTCCAAAAAAATATTCAAAATTACAAAAGCTTTTTCCGCACATTAAAAACTGCTATGCAAAACGTTTAATTTTTATAAAATTTCAACACTTTTTTTGTTTGTTTTTGCTAATTTTTGCACACTATCGAAATCCACTCTCCGCTTTGCTTAACCTTTTCGATTGTAAAGTATTTTTTCAGTGCTTCCTCCACCTCATCGGCGCGGTTTATTATAATTCCGGACGCAATAAACGTACCGCCTTTTTTGGTAAGCTTCGCCGCTTTTTCTGCAAGCGCAATTATAACGTCGGCAATGATATTCGCCTCAACAACATCATATTTTTTTTGCGAAATTTTTTCAAAAAGGTCGTCATCCGATAAAACGTTTCCCGACAAAACGGTATATCTGTCCTCAAAAATATTGTTAAGCGCGGCGTTTTCATAGGCAATATGCACGCAGTTCGGGTCGATATCCAATGCAACTGCGTTCTTTGCGCCGAGAAGCAGCGATACGACAGATAAAATTCCGCTTCCACAGCCTATATCGAGCACTGAATCATCCGGTTTTATGATGTTTTCAAGCTCCTCAATACACATTTTTGTACTGTGATGCGTACCCGTTCCAAAGCTCATTCCCGGGTTTATTTTGAACACTATGCGCTCGGTTTCGGGCGCGGTTTCCCAAACGGGACAAATCAAAATTTTATTGCCTATTTCAAGAATTTTGAAATATTTTTTCCAGTTATTCGCCCAATCCTCCTCGCAAACCGACTCGGTTTCAAGCGATAAATCACCATATTTTTTCTCGGTGTCAAACGATTTTAAAAACTCAAGAACACTTTTTACATTTGCGATATTTTCAGCAAGATACTCGTTGTCGGCAAGATAAAAAATTACCTTTGTGCCACCCTTTTTCTGCTCGACAAGCTCATCATCCACCAAGTCCCAAAACTCTTTGTTATGCTCTAAAAAATCATTAAAATCCGCCTCGTCCTCGATTTGCGTGCCGTTTATTCCTATATTTAACAGCTGTCCCACAACGCTTTCTATTCCGGCGCTTGTTGTATGTATTATGCTCTTTATCCAGTTCATATTCTCCTCCAAATTCGTTCTTATTAAAGTATAGTTAAATACTTATGTTTTGTCAAGTGTCTGTATATCAAAAAAAGTTAAGGGCATACTAAAATTTGTAGTCAAAAGAAAACTTTGGGAGGGCTTTTGTTTTGCTTATTAACAAGGTTGAAATCTGCGGCGTGAACACATCAAAGCTTCCGATTCTTACAAACGACGAAAAAACAAAACTGCTCGAAAGAATAAAAAACGGTGACACCGGTGCGCGCGAGGAATTTGTAAAGGGTAATTTAAGATTGGTTTTGTCTGTTATACAGCGATTCAACAACCGCGGCGAAAATGTTGACGATTTATTTCAGGTGGGGTGCATTGGGCTTATAAAGGCGCTCGACAACTTTGACACCACTCTCAATGTGAAGTTTTCAACCTACGCAGTGCCAATGATTATAGGCGAGCTTCGGCGGTATCTTCGCGATTATCAGCCTGTGCGAGTATCGAGGTCGCTGCGCGATACGGCATACAAGGCGCTTCAGTTTAAAGAAAAGTTTGTGCGAGAGAACGAACGCGAGCCTAACATCAGCGAAATTGCAAAGGCGCTCGATATGAAAAAAGAGGACGTTTCGTTTGCGCTGGACTCTATTTTAGACCCGATTTCGCTTTTCGAGCCTGTTTATAATGAAAGCGGAGATGCGATTTATGTTATGGATCAGGTGTCGGACGAAAAAAATACCGATGAAAACTGGATTGAAGAAATTTCACTTAAAGAAGCAATGCGAAAATTAAGCGAACGCGAACGTCATATTCTCAATTTGCGCTTTTTCAAGGGCAGAACGCAAATTGAAGTTGCAAACGAAATAGGAATATCGCAAGCTCAGGTATCGCGGCTTGAAAAAAGCGCAATTGACCATATGAAAAAATATATTTAAAATTAAAGCCGCCCTTGCATGGGCGGTTTTTCAATCTTCAAAATAACCCGCAATTTTTTGTGCCGAGCGTATAAGTGCGTCGCGCGAATTTTCAAATTCCGTATTAATATATCTGTGGTCAAATTTTTTTATGAAATTTTCCAAATCGCCCAAATTACGCTCAAGATGCGATATTTCTATTTTATAAAGATTTTGTATAAACTCATCTTTTTTATCGCCCTTTAAATTATTTGCCGCGCTTTTTAAAAGTTTTTCAAAGTGCAAAACGCAAAATCCCTTGGAATTTAAAAATTTCTGCTTAAATTCAGGCTCTGTTTCGTAAAGATACACAAGATTTTTTAAAAATTTATCCAAAATATCGTCAAGGCGCGAGCATATAGCGCAGGAGGAATTAAGCGTATCAAGCCTTCCTATTTCAGCTTTCACAGCCGTATCAAAACCATCCTTTTTCTTGAAAAACCCTTTTTCTGACTTTGATATATCCATAGCTCCCGACTTTAAATTTTTAATAATTTCCTCCATATGCGTCTGCGTAACAAGCGCGCAGCTTAATTTGTTCGGCGTGTTGTAAATATCGCAGAAATGCTTGTTGCAAAAGCCTTTTTCGTTGGTTACAGCGCGCACATCAGGTTCCATCATACTTGCACCGACGGTGTATTCAATGAGTTTTTTTTCTTCCTCCTTCATAAATGCACAGATTGCGCACTCACAATCTTTGTCAAACGCGTCATTTATTGGAATTGTATATATTGTTTCTTTCAAAATTATCCTTCCTTTTTATGTTATTTTCGGCACTCAAGCCAATGTCTTTAATATGAAAATCCTTAAAATAATTCTTTTCGCGCGTTTCGCAGACGCACATAACGTAAACCTTGTCTGCACCCGCAAGTTTTAAAATTCTGGCACATTCATTTGCCGTTGTGCCCGTTGTAAAAATATCGTCAATCAACATTACACTTTTGCCTTTTATGTCAAAATTGTTGTTGAATTTATATGCGTTTTTTATAATTGTTCTTCTTTTTGCCGCGGTAAGCTTTGAAAGCGGCGGAAGATTTTTAACCTTAATAAGAAGATTATCTATATACTCGCCCGAAAGGTTCTTTGCGACAAGCCGAGATACAAGGTCGGACTGATTGTAGCCTCTTTTTGCAAGACGCTCACTTCCAAGAGGCACACACGTTATGATATCCGAATATACAAATCGGTAGTCCTCCTTGATTTTAACCATCATAATGTGCGCAAAAGCAGGCGCAAGGTATGTAAGAGAGTGAAATTTAAACTTAAGCATTGCCTTTCTTGTGTAACCGCTGTAATATGAGGCACACAAAACCGCGTCAAAATATTTCACGCTGAAGCTGCGTTTCGGATTTTCCTTTGTAATGCACTTTTCAACGCAATCCTTGCAAATACTCAATTCGTTTGAAAAATCAAGAAATTTGCCGCAATGTATGCATCTTTTCGGAAAAAATATATTAAGAAAACACTCTTTCGCTTTATTTAGAATTTTCATTTTTACTCTCTCCGATAATTTTTTCACAAAGTCCGGAATAGCGCCGTGTTTCTTTATTATTGTCAATCATTTTTCGCATTACGCTCTCGCTTCCCACAAGCACCGCAACGCTCCTTGCCCTTGTCACGGCGGTATATAAGAGGTTGCGGTTTATAAGCATATACGGCCCGTCATACATTGGAATTATAACGATTTTGAACTCGCTGCCCTGGCTTTTATGCACCGTTATGGCATATGCAAGGTCAAGCTCGTCCAAATTTTTAAAATCATAAACCACACATTTTTCGTCCATAATAACCGTCACAGTCTTAAAGGAATGGTTTATAAACTGAATATATCCCACGTCGCCGTTGAAAACGCCGCTGCCCTCCTCGCCCGTTTCCGTATCCGTCCACTTTATGTCGTAGTTGTTGCGGTTTTGCATAACCTTGTCGCCCTCGCGAAAGGTTATGTCGCCGAAATCCTTTTGATTTTTTCTTATATCAAAAGGATTTATTTTGTTTTGCAGCACAGAATTAAGATTTATTATACCTGCAATTCCTTTTTTATAAGGCGAAAGAACCTGAATGTCAAAGGGCAAAACGTCATATTTTCTTGGAAGCTTATCGGTTACAAGCGAAACAATATACTCCGCGCCTTTTGCCGCGTCGGGAATCTGCGCAAAGAAAAAATCGGTGTTTTTGCCGTTTGATATCGGCATATTTCCGTTTATAATTTTGTGAGCGTTAACCACAATCATACTTTTTTTCGCCTGACGAAAAATTTCGGTAAGATATGTCGTTTTAACAATTTTGCTTTTTATGATATCCTTTAAAACATTGCCCGGCCCTACGGACGGGAGCTGATTTATATCGCCCGCCATAATAAGCCTTTTACCCTTTTTTACCGCCCTTAAAAGACTTTGCATAAGAAGAATGTCCACCATTGACATCTCATCAACAATTATAACGTCCTGCACAAGCGGATTTTCCTCATCAATACTGAAGGTAAGGTTGTCATCGCCGTCGGCATAGCCGGCACCGAGAAGTCTGTGAATTGTTTTTGCATCCATATTGCAAATCTGACTCATTCTTTTTGCAGCCCTGCCCGTCGGAGCCGTCAAAACCACTTTAAGTCCGCGCATTTTTAAAAGCTCGATAACCGTATTTATAATGGTGGTTTTGCCTGTGCCGGGGCCGCCCGTTATAATACTTACTCCGCATTTTAACGCGTTGATTACTGCGCTTTTTTGATTTTCGGCAAGGCTTATTTTCTGATATTTTTCAATTTGCTCAATCTCGTTTAAAATCCTGTTTTCGTCCTCGTCAAATGAAACGGACGAAAGCTCTTTTATTTTTTCGGCTGTATATTTTTCCGCATAATAATGCGAAAAATAGTAAATCCGCTCCTCATTCTCAACCTTTTCGGAAATAACGGAATTTTGAAAAATAAGCGACTCAACCGCAAATTCCACCTCGGCACTGTCTGCGCCGAGAAGTCGCGAAGCCTCGGAAACAAGAACCGAACGCGGAAGATATGTATGCCCGAAAAGCGTGTTTGTCTTAAGCGCATAAAGCGTGCCCGATTTGATGCGGCTTGCATTATCCTTTGAAAATCCCATTGAAAGCGCAATGCTGTCGGCGGTTTTAAAGCCTATGCCGTCAATCTCATCACACAAAATATACGGATTTTTCTTAATAAATTCCACCGCGCCGGTGCCGATTTTTTTATAAATTTTTGCCGCAAGATTTATCGAAACCGAATATTGCTGCAAAAACATAACAAGCGTTGACGCGCCCATTTTTTCAATGTAGCTTTGGCTTATAAGTACCGCCTTCTGCGCACTTATTCCCTTAATTTCGGCAAGCTTTAACGGATGATTTTCAATTATATCCAGCGAATTTTCGCCGAAGCGCTCCACAATTTTTTTAGCCGTTGCCTCGCGCACTCCCGCAATTATTCCGCTTGAAAGATACCTTAAAATTGCACCCTCACCTTTAGGAGCAGTCTTTTCATAAGCTTCGATTTTAAACTGCTCGCCGTAGGTCTGGTGATTTATCCATTTTCCTGATATTTTAAGCTGCTCGCCTGTGCTTACAGACGGCATATATCCAACCGCGGTAAAAGTTATTTCATCTGTTTCAAATTCCGCAATGGTATAGCCGTTGTCTTCGTTTTGATATATAATTTCAGCAATTTCGCCTGTATAGCTTTCGTATGGTGCGCCTGCCATTTTATCAGTCCTTTAAAAATACTACTTTGATTATATCTTTTTTACACTTTAAAGTCAATATATTGACTTTTTTTTTAGCGAATGTTATACTGATATGGATATAGGAAAGGACTTTTATTTATGCGAATGAGAAAGAAAAAGCACAGAGAAGAAAGGCTTAATTTGTGCGAAGATTATATAGTAAACGATTTTGAAAAAATAAAAGACGGCGTTTTTAATCTTTTTGACAATGAAAACCCGATTTATCTTGAAATCGGCTGCGGAAAAGGCAGATTTATTACCGAAACGGCAAAATTAAACCCCGATATAAATTTTTTGGCGGCGGAAAAAAATCTTGATGTTTTGCTTCTCGCGGCAGAAAAAATAAAAAACGCCAACATTAAAAACGTTAAATTTCTCGCCGGTGACGCGGGCGCGTTTGCAAATTTTGCAGGCGGAAAGGAATTTGACAGAATTTATATAAATTTTTGTGACCCATGGGCAAAAAACCGCTACGCAAAAAGGCGGCTTACACACAAAAATTTTCTTGAAATCTACAAAAACATATTAAAAGACGGCGGCGAACTGCATTTTAAGACCGACAATGCAAATCTTTTTGAATTTTCGCTGAATTCATTTGCGGATTTTGGCTTAAAAATGAAAAATATCACCTTAAATCTTCATCAAAGCGGATTTGAAGGCAATATTATGACGGAGTACGAACAGCTTTTTTCCGAAAAAGGCCAGCCCATTTACCGCTGCGAGGTTGTATTTTAATTTTTAAGAATTACCTTTAGATATGCGGCAAAATCAATTACCCGTGGCAATTTTAACGCTTATCTTTTAAAACTTTACACGGGCATTTTAATCTCTTATCACTTTTTAACCTGCAAATAAGAGATATTTTATAAATTTTTATGTCGGCGCAGGACGGCAGAATGGAGATTATTATGGCAAATTTTTTTGACAGGGTTGTTTATGAGGTTAACAAGGGCGTTTCGTCTGTTTCCGAAAGCTCAAAAAGTATTTTGGAAAAATCGAAGCTAAACGGTGCAATAAGCGAATGCGAAGAGCAGAAACTTAAAATTGCACAGGAAATAGGCATTAAAATTTACAATATGTATATGTCGGGCGCAGAAATTCCCGAAGATGTAAAGGCGGACTGCGACAAAATCACAGCCAAAATTAGCGAGATAAGGTCGCACAAACAACGGCTTTGCACATTAAAAGAGCAGGCAGACGCAAATAAGTTCGGCACGCAGGCAAGCGCGGCAAAAAAGATTTGCAAATGCGGCTTTGAAAACACGTCGGATTCCCATTTCTGTGCGCAGTGCGGCGAAAAATTAAATTAAAAACGAGTTAAAAAGAGACACCCATTTTTCTAGAGCAGATAGGAACGCTTTTTTGAACAAGCAAAATTGCTCACTTAAAACGAGCAAATTCCAATGCTATAAAAATACGGCAGCACTTTTTGTGACTGCCGTATTTTTAACTAACCAAATTTTTAATTAATGGCTGCTGAACAATTCTGAAACGCAGCCGCATAGCGGTTTGCAAGCGTTTCAGAATTGTT
Organism: Oscillospiraceae bacterium; assembly: GCA_022769845.1. Classification (GTDB taxonomy): domain Bacteria; phylum Bacillota; class Clostridia; order UMGS1810; family UMGS1810; genus Qingrenia. The sequence goes on along the minus strand of JALEIO010000170.1, from coordinate 161 downwards.
CAGGTGCAAGGTTTTTGTGATGTTTTTGTCAAAAACCTTGCACTTTGTGTCGGCTATCGTCTCCCGACAGCCGACACAAACAGTCAGTCAATCAATGTCGTGAACCTAAAAATAGCATTTCTGTTTTTAGGTGTGAAATTGTAAATTTCACACAAATGGTT
>JALEIO010000165.1 GCA_022769845.1 Oscillospiraceae bacterium | reverse complement strand
GTTGAAATGATGGGCTTCCTCGGTATGGGCAACAACCCGATGGTTGGCGCTACCGTTGCAGTTGCGGTTGCGGTTGCAGAAGCAATGAATAAATAATAACAAATATAATATGCATTAAAAAAGACGTATGATATTTTCATACGTCTTTTTTGCGTTTAAAATTTTTATATCATTGCAAGAAGCATAAATGCAACAGGCGTTATTACAAGCGCGGCAACATTTGAGATTAGCGCAATGCACGCGCCGAGTGTGGAATTTAGCCCCTTTGACGCGGGAACTACTATGCTGTTTAACCCTGCCGGCATTGCCATCATTCCTGCCGACACTATAATTACGGTTTTATCAAACCCCAAAAGATAGAGTGAAAACGCTGTGCAAAACGGAATAAAAATCATTCGCACAAAAAGTGTGAGATAAACGCGGACATTTGTAAACGCTTTTTTAATGGGCAAATCAGAAAGAACATATCCTGCAAGAATCATCGACATAGGCGCCATACAGTTTTGAGCATTTTGAACTGCGGTCATAAACACTTTCGGAAGCTTTATGCCGAATACGCCGAACACAATGCCCACTGCGGTTGCGATAATCGGCGGATTTAAAAGCGATTTAAGCGACAGCTTTGTTTTTGTGGGGTCAAGAATGTAAAATCCCAAAACGTAGCACACAATATTTCCCGTCAGCATAAACATCATTGCATAATAAAGCCATTCTTCGCCGTAAAGCGCAAGAATAAGCGGATATCCGAAATACGAATAATTCGGAAACATTACGGTGTAGGCATACACGCCGCGTTCAAATTTATCCTTCGTCATAACTTTAGCCCACAAAAAGCCGAGTACAATTTCAGCCGCCATTACAAATGCGCCGATTATTACAAAATTTATGTTTTTTACAAGCGAAGCTATGTTAAATTGAGTTGCAAAGGTGTTAAAGCACATTGCGGGCAAAAATACCCATACAAGCAGGTTTGATATTACTCCGCCGGCGCTTTCGTTTAACAGCCTTCCTTTTTTTGCAAAATATCCTATCAAAAGGAAGGTAAACATCATTAAAACCTGGTTTAAAGATATGCTGAAGGTTTCTGCCATTATATTTCCTTTCTTAAATTCTAATCGTGAAATTCGTCCGCTGTTATCATTGTTCCAATACCTTTTTTGGTGAAAATTTCAAGCAAAATCGAGTGGAGTATTCGTCCGTCAATAATATGCACTCTTTTTACTCCGTTCAAAACCGCGTCTTTGCAGCTTAAAATTTTAGGAATCATTCCGCCCGAAATTACACCTTTTTCAATATACCCGTTGACATCGTCGGTGGGCATTACAAAAATTACGTTTCCGTTTTTGTCCTTTACGCCGTCAACGTCTGTAAGATACATAAGCTTTTCAGCCTTAAGCGCCTTTGCAACCTCTGCCGCAACAGTGTCGGCGTTAATGTTGTAGCTCTGACCGTTTTGGTCCACGCCAATCGGCGCTATAACGGGAATATATTCATCATCTGTAAGAAGCTTTATAACCTTTGTGTTGATTTTTTCAATATCGCCCACAAAGCCGATGTCCTCTTTTTTTCCGTCAACGTAAGTATATAATTTTTTACATTCGATAAGCTTGCCGTCAAGCCCGCAAAGACCTATTGCCTTGCCGCCCTTGGCGTTCAAAAGCGACACGATTTCTTTGTTTGTTTTGCCCACAAGCACCATTTGCGCTATATTCATTGTTTCTTGGTCGGTCACGCGCAGTCCGTTTATAAATTTGCTTTCAACGTTGTAGGTTTTGAGCGCTTCGGATATATCCGGTCCGCCGCCGTGCACAAGCACAGGGTTTAAGCCGACAAATTTAAGCAGCACAACGTCCTCGATTACGCTTTTTTTAAGCTCCTCGTTTATCATGGCATTGCCGCCGTATTTTATGACAATAGTTTTTTTGTAAAGCTTTTGAATATACGGGAGCGCCTCAATTAATATTCCCGCCTTTTTAATAAGTCCTTCTGTATATGAATCCATTATAAATAAATGCCTCCGTTCGCAATTCCGCAATTTTCGTCAAGAGAGAACATAATGTTCATATTCTGTACCGCCTGACCTGCCGCGCCTTTGAAAAGATTGTCAATGGCGCTGGATATTACAACTCTTTTAAGACGGGCATCAACTTTAAACCCTATTTCAATAAAATTGCTGCCTGCAACGTGGTTTGTTTCGGGAAGCGCATCCTTTAAAATTCGTACAAAATATTCGTTTTTGTAAAATTCGGCAAAAATTTTGTATATGTCCTCGTCGGTGTAATCGCCGTTTAAATTGGCATAGCTTGTAGCCAAAATTCCGCGCTTTAACGGCACAAGATGAGGTGTGAACGAAACAAGAATTTCCTCGCCGGCAATCAGTGAAAGCTCCTGTTCAATTTCAGAGGTGTGGCGGTGTGTGGCAATTTTATATGCATGCATATTTTCAGTACATTCGCAAAAGTTGTATTCAAGCTTTGATTGTCTGCCGGCACCCGTAACGCCCGATTTGGCATCAATTATTATGTTTTTGGTATTGACAATTCTATGCGCCAAAAGCGGAGCAAGTGCCATAATTGAGCAGGTGGTGTAGCATCCGGGATTACCGATAATCTGCGCGTTTTTAATCTCGTTTCGGTGCAGCTCGCAAAGACCGTAAACCGATTTTTTTAAAAGCTGCGGGCAGTCGTGCGGTGTGCCGTACCATTTTTCGTAAACCTTTTGGTCATTGTAGCGGAAATCGCCGCTTAAATCAATGATTTTCACACCCGCATTATACAGTGACGGGATAACCTCTTTTGACGCGCCGTGCGGAAGTGCGGTGAACACAACATCGCAGCTCTCCTTAATTTTTTGTATGTCAACATCGCTCAAAACAATATCGCACACGCCCCTTAAATTAGGATATACGTCTGAAATTTTTTTATTAGCATAAGTCTTTGATGCCGCGTATGTAATTTTTGCCATAGGGTGGGAGGAAAGTATTCTCACCGTTTCGATTCCTGCATATCCTGTTGCGCCTAAAACTCCTGCTCGTATCATAATTTTCGCCTTCTTTTTATAAATTTATTAAAATTGTGAAAATAATTTTCATTTTTACAAGCTTTATTTTTAATATTATCCCACACATTACAGCAAAAATCAACACACAAATGTTTTATTTATGCAAAATGCACACATAGCAAGAGCCGAGAGAAATATTTATGGTTATTTTGCATTTTTATACATAATTATGCGCATAAAAATACATTTTTAAAACTCTTATTTTTCGACCTTTTTATTGTGCGGAATATGATAATATATCTTTGTGGGAGGGCGATTTTGTGACTGTTTACATAGATGTTTTATTTGTTATAAATTTTGTTGTAAATTATGTTCTTTTGCTTATAACGGGCAAAATTATGCGGCGCGAAATAAAAAATTCACGGCTTTTTTTAGCGTCTGTTCTGGGCGCGTTTTACGCTTGCTTTATGTTTTTTCCGCAAATAAAATTTATGTACGGATTTTCATTTAAAATTATAGCTTCGCTGGGGCTTATTTTAGTATCCTACGGCACAAAAAATGTAAGATTATTCTTAAAAACCGCGTTTGTGTTTTACCTTTCGTCCTTTGTGTTCGGCGGTGTGACGCTTGCAATTTTTTATTTTACCGACGCCGGATTAAAATACGGCGGCGCGCTGAACAACGGCATTTTTTATTTCAATCTGCCGTGGAAAATTCTGTTCTTTTCCTGCCTTTTTGCCTATATTGTGGTGAAGGTTGGGTTTGGAATATACAAACGCGACAAAAATTTTTCGTACAAGAGAATAAAGGTGGTTTTTTTGAAAAATTCGGCTTATCTCAACGCGCTTGTGGACACGGGAAATCTGCTTATGGACCCGATTACGAATTCGCCCGTTGTGGTTGCCGAGTTTGAGAGTGTAAAAACGCTTTTGCCGCCTGCTCTTATAAAGCTTTTTAAGGAGGACAAGGAAAACGATTTGCAAATGGTATCCGACGCGGTAAAAGACACGGAAATAGAAAAACGCCTGCGGATGATTCCGTTTTCGTCGCTCGGTGCGCAAAACGGCATAATGCTGGGGTTTAAGCCCGATTCGGTATCAATTGGCAATAGGGTAATTTCAAATGTTTGCATTGGCATCTGCACCGAAAATTTGTCGAACAGTCATTCTTATAACGCACTTATAAGTCCTGAAGTGCTGAATGTGTAAAATAGGGGGAATAATTATGAAAATCAGAAAATTTATACTGTACATATTAAGATTGTTTAAACGTGGCGAGGTGCATTATATCGGCGGTTCGCTTACCCTTCCGCCGCCGCTTTCAAAAGAGGAGGAGGAAAGGTATGTTGCACGGCTCGCAGAAAATGACAAGGAGGTTAAAAACACCTTAATCGAGCATAATCTGCGGTTGGTGGTGTATATTGCAAAAAAGTTTGAAAATACAAATGTCGGCGTGGAGGATTTGATTTCCATTGGCACAATAGGGCTTATCAAGGCGATAAACACCTTTAAGCCCGACAAAAAAATCAAGCTTGCAACCTACGCTTCGCGCTGTATCGAGAATGAAATTTTGATGTATTTAAGAAAAAACAGCGCGCGAAAAACCGAAATTTCTATTGACGAGCCGCTCAATGTTGACTGGGACGGCAATGAGCTTTTGCTGTCCGACATTCTCGGTACCGACGCAGACGCTGTGTGTCAAAATATTGAAAACGAGGTGGATAAAGAGCTGCTGCTCATTGCGCTTGATAAGCTTTCGGCGCGCGAAAAGCGCATTATGGAACTTAGGTTCGGCGTCCGCGGCGGAGTGTCAAAAACTCAAAAGGAGGTTGCGAATATGCTTGGAATTTCGCAGTCGTATATTTCGCGCCTTGAAAAACGTATTATTGTGCGGCTGAAAAAGGAAATCAGCAAAATGATTTAGGAAAATATTGTGCGTTGATTGATTTTTGACCGTCTGATATAATTTTAGATATACAAATATATATAAAATTATATCTTTCGGGGGTTGTACTTATGAAGAGAATTATTTGCACTATTTTGGTGCTGATACTTACAAGCGCAAGCTTTGGCTTTGCGGACGCGGATTTTGACAGGCTTTCATATCTTGCCGGCGCCGACGGTCACTGGGCAGAAAATTATATTGACAATCTTTTTGATATGGGGATTTTTGTGGGAGATTCAGACGGCGCGAGGGCAGAGGACGCTATTTCGCGCGGAGAATTTACTGCGCTTATCACCCGCGCACTTTATGATGTCGATAATGTTTCGGACGGCGATTATTTTCCCGACGTGAAAAAGAGCGACTTTTTTTACAAAAACGCCGCCGCTGCAGCGCAAAACGGAATTATAAAAGGCGATGAGTATGGAAACTTCAACGGCGAAAAAAGCATTACGCGTGAAGAAATTGTAATTATAATTTCAAGGGTTCTTGCTGATAAAGATGTATCGAAAAAAGCAGATTTTAAAGATATTTCGTCCAAATACCTTTACATCAGTGAGCTTGAAAAGGTGTACGGACTGGGTATAATTTCGGGAGATGAAAACAAAAAATTTAATCCGCATAAAAATGCGATGAGGGCAGAGTGTGCTAAAATGATTTATTTAACGCTTGAAAATTACGGAAAATCCGACCCTGCGACATCGGTTTTGCAGGCGGCAGAAAAGTATGTTTTATCGGGCACAGGTCTTATGGCGTGCGGTGCGGAAGAGGACGAAAAGATGTATAAATCACAGGTCGAAGCTTATGCACGGTCGCTTGGCTATTCTGCGGAAAAAACACTTCAAAACATAAGGCTTGACAGCTACGAGGTGAAAAATTCGGTTGCGTCTGCACTTTTTTCGTATGATGTTTCATTTAATTCAAAATATGGTGACGGAGAGGAAAAAAGGCGTGATTATAACGGCAAAACCGATATAAAATTAATGCGCAAAAACGGCAAATGGACAGTGTATAAAACGTATGAAAGTCTTAAGCTTGATAAGAAGGTTAACCTTACATGGGAGATTTACAACATCGCTCCGACATATGCTCCGAGCGGCGTGAATGTGATATCTCCGACGTGGTACGAAATTATTGCCGATAACAGTTATAAAAACGCCGTTACGGTTTATTCCGACAAGGCTAAAACCCTTAAAATAACCGACAAGGCAAGCAGTGAATACCTTGATTATGCGCGCAAAAACGGATATAATATATGGACGGCGTACCGCAATAATTTTAACGCGGCAGACACCGATATTTTCCTTAAAAGCGACAGTGCCCGAAACGCGGCGGTACGCTTTTTGATAAGCGGAATTGTAAGCACAAAGGCTGACGGAATTAATATTGATTTTGAAAATATGAACGATAAATATGCTTTTACAAACCATGTTCGCGAGGTTTCGCTTGCAATGCGCAGCCTGGGATTTATAACGAGCGTTGACATAAACAAATACGATAAAACGGGCGGAAGCTGGTCTATGTGCTACGACCGCGACAAGATAGGTCAATATGCCGATTACACAGCCGTTATGGCATATGACCAGAACGGAAGCTGGAGCAAAACGAGCGGACCTGTTGCAGGTCTTAACTGGGTGGAGGACGTTATAAAAACAACTCTTGACGAGGTGGACGCCGAGAAGCTTATTTTAGGCGTGCCGCTTTATGTGCGGATTTGGCAGGAAAAGGACGGCAAGGTTGTTAAAACAAGTGCGGTATCAATGGATTTTGCAGCCAAAACGGCGGCGCAGAATAACGCGAAAATACGCCATGATTCGCTCATAGGGCAGAATGTGTATACCTGGAGCGCAGACGGGTATGATTATACCGTTTATATGGAGGACGAGGTTTCGATAGCCAATAAAATTGCGCTTGTAAAAAAATATTCGCTTGCAGGAGCGGCGTCGTGGAGACGAGGTTTTGAGAGTGCGGGAATTTGGGCGGTTATAAAAGACGGACTGTAAAATGTGAGTCTTTGAAAAAAAGCGTTTCTTAATGATATATTGTTTTAAATGCATAAAAAAGCGGGACGTGCCTTTTTGCGTCCCGCTGTGTTTTTTATAACATAGAAAATTGCGCGAAAGAAGTGTGCAATCAGCTTGTTTCAAACAAGCGTACCACTCTGCCAACAAGATTGGTGGTTAGGGGGTTGATGTGTTATTATTCACCGAAAAGCCTACGTTCAACCTCGGCACAAATATAGTGATATACAGGAAGGTGAAGCTCCTGCACCTTATAGGTTTCGGTTTCGCAAACCTTTATTGCGATGTCGGCAATGTTTTCCGAACGGTTAGGCTTACATCCCGTAAGAGCGATTGTCACAAGCCCCTTTGCCTTTGCGGCGATAAGAGCGTTAACCACATTTTTTGAGTTGCCCGATGTGGATATTCCTATTGCAACATCACCCTTTTTTCCGTAGCCGTACATAAGCTGCGCATATACAAAATCAGGCGCGACATCGTTGATAAACGCTGTGTTGACCGCCGAAAGCGACGGGAGAGAAATTGCCGGAACGGCATACTGAAAGTTGTTTACCGCATTTTCATCGTCGAAAGCCTCTGCGATAGCCTGCTTATCTGCGCCTTTAAAACGTCTCGGCAGC
>JALEIO010000129.1 GCA_022769845.1 Oscillospiraceae bacterium | reverse complement strand
AGAAGAATATAAAAGCACTGTCCTTCATCAAAGCACGCCGCACAAATAAGCGGCAAAAGCATACACAGCGCTTCAATTTTCAAAACCCAGCCTAACGTATAGGTGATAATTCTGTAATTCATTTCTTACTTCCTCTATTTTAAAATGTCGCTTATATCCCTAAAGCCTGCTTTAAGCGTTACAACAATTACCGTATCCCCCGGCATAATTACATCTTTTCCGCGCGGTATAATAATTTTTCCGCCACGGTTTATGCACGCTATAAGAATATTGTCTTTAAGCTTTACAGAATCTATTGAAACGCCTGCAAACGGAGAGCCTTCTTTTATTCTAAACTCCAGTGCCTCCGCCTTGTCGTCAAGAATAAAATGCATTGTTTCAATTTTGCTGCCAATGGAGTTTTTCTTTGCGCGAACAAAACGTATAATATATTCTGCCGTAATGTTTTTGGGATAAACCGTTGTTCCGAGGTCAAGCGACTCAATAACCTTATCATACGCAATTCTGTTGATTTTTGTTACAACCTTGCAGTTTGATTTGCTTTTTACATAAAGCGACAAAAGAATATTTTCCTCGTCGATGTTTGTAAGCGACACAACCGCCGCCGCATTTTCAATGCCTTCTTCAATGAGCAGCCTGTTGTCAGTACCGTCGCCGCATATAATTGTAGCCTTCGGAAGAAGCTTCAAAAGCTCCTCGCACCTTTCGGGATTTTGCTCGATAATTTTAACGCTTATGCCTGTTTCAATAAGAAGATAAGCAAGATAATATGCCGTATCTCCGCCGCCTATAATAATTGTATCCTTGACTCGGTTTGTTTTTATGCCGATTTTTTTGAAAAACTGTGTGCCGGACTGAATGGACGAAACAATACTTATAAGGTCGCCGCTCTTAAGTTCAAAATTACCGCCGGGTATAAACACATCGTTTTCTCTTTCAACACCGCATACAAGCACGTCGCAGTTAAGCTTTGCAACTATATCCATAACCTTCATACCGTCAAGAACCGAATTTTCCGGAACCTTGAATTTTAAAATTTCCACTCTTCCCTTTGCGAAGGTGTCAATCTGAATAGCGGTGGGAAAACGCAAAATTCTTGCAATTTCGCTTGCAGCCGCACGTTCCGGGTTTATTGCCATTGCAAGTCCCAAATCGTCCTTCATAACGTTTACAATTTTGTGATATTCAGGCCTTCTTACCCTTGCAATGCTTTTGCAGTTTCCGAGCTTTTTAGCCATAAGGCTCGCCATAAGATTAAGTTCGTCCGAACCTGTAATTGCAATAAGAAGGTCGGCGTTTTCTATACCTGCCTCTTTTAAAACGTCAACATCGCCGCCGTTTCCCACAACTCCCATTATGTCAAAGTGGTTTATAATACTGCTGACAACATCATAACGGCGGTCTATCACCGTAATATTATGCCCGTTTTCTTCGCTTAAACGCTCGGCAATTTTTTGTCCGACCTTGCCGCAGCCCAACACGATAATGTTCATTTTTCTCTCCTTAAAAACATTACAAAAAACATAATTAACAAATTATAATTATATCAAACCGATTTAATAAAGTCAAGCGCCGCCAATACTAAAACCGCAAAATTTTTCCAAATATTAATAGTGATATAGATATTTTTTTCGGTATTCGGACGGAGTAAGCCCCGCAAGCGCTTTAAAAGTCCTGCAAAAATAAGCTTTGTCATAAAAACTTAAAAAATCCGAAATTTCTTCCACGGTGATTTCACTGCTTTTCAAAAGCTCCTTTGCCTTTGATATTTTTAAATTGTTGATATATCTTACCGGGCTCTCTCCTGTTGTTTTTTTAAATAATCTGCGAAATTAAGTTTCGCTCACAGCGCACATTTTTGCCAGTTCGCCGATAGAAACAGGTGCGTTGAAATTATTTTCAATATATTTTATTCCCTCGGAAATAATGCCCGTTTCATCCTCATTAAGCTGCTGCGAAATTTTTGACAAAATCTCATAAAACATACTTTTTATATATATCCTTCGGTTTTGACGGTACAAATCAATCATATTTTTGAATTGTTCGGCAAAATACCCCACTTTGCCCGAATACACACATTTTATACTTTCGGAAAGCGCCGTTTCTTCTCCGTTTTCATCGGTAAGAATAAAATTTACAAGATACGCATTAACATGCGGCTCGCTGACGCCATCTTCGGTATTATCAAAATATACCTCGTAATTTATACCTTTCGGAATATACATAATGTCGCCCTTTTTACCTATTATTTTTTCTCCGTTTTTCATTGTATATTCGCATCTGCCTCTTATTATCATATAAAATCCGTGGTCGGGCCGCTCAACGTTGAGATAACTCCAAGATGCGTGGTTTTCCCAGCGCTGCGCCATACATATAATTTTGCACACGCAGAAATCGTCTTTTTTTATGTCCGTAATTTTCAAAATTATCACCCCACTGTATATAGCATAACACATTTGGTCGAAAAATACAACAAATGTTTTGAAATATACATTGTTTTAGCGCAATTATTTTGTATAATTAGACTATAAATTACTTTTTGAAAGGAAGATAAAAATGAGCAAAATTTCATTGCAGATGTATACAATGCGCGAGCATACAAAAACCTTTGAGGATTTGAAAAAAACCGTAAAACGCCTTTCGGATATAGGTTTTGAAACACTCCAGTATTCCATTCCCGAACACTTTGACGCAAAAGAAGTTAAAAAGCTTTTTGACGAATACGGAATAAAAAACGACTCGGTTTTCTGCCCGTCAATGAAAATTGAAGAAAATATGAAAAAAATCATTTCGGAATGTGAAATGTTTGACACAAAATATGTAAGAACCGATTCTATAATTACAGGTCTTACCGTCAGTGCCTCGGGCTACAAATGCTTTGCACACTATTTAAACGAGGTGTGCGAGGAGTTTAAAAAATACGGATTAAAGATGCTGTATCACTTCCACGCATTTGAATTTAAACGTTTCGGCGACGAAATGGGAATTGACATTATTTTAAAGGAAACCGATCCCGAAACAATACAGATTATTCCCGACACACACTGGATTCATTCGGGCGGAAAAATCATTGTTGAATTTTTGGATAAATACAAAGACAGATATGACTATGTTCATACAAAAGATTTTGCAATCGGCTCAAGAGGCGAAAAGCTTGAGGCTCGTCCCATTGAATTTGCACCGGTCGGTGAAGGAAATCTTGACTGGAATCCGATTATTGAATTTTGCAAAAACAAAGGTGTTAAAAGCTATGCAATCGAGCAGGATTTATGCTATGGCAGAGATGAATTTGACTGCGTAAAATCAAGCTTTGACTTCTTGAAAAAGATTGGAGTTGACGACTGATGCAATTTAAAAAGGTTAAAACCGCAATAATCGGCTCGGGTATGATAAGCGACATTTATATGGAAAACTTAAAAAACCGTTTCAGCATTATCGACCTTGTCGGCTGCTCGGACCTTGTAAGCGAAAAATCCAAGAAGCAAGCTGAAAAATACGGCATAAAGCAGATGACCAACGAGGAAATTTTAAACGATGACGAAATAGAGCTTGTGCTTAACCTTACATATGCTTCGGCGCATTATGAAGTAAGCAAGCAAATTCTTTCGGCGGGCAAGCATTGTTACAGCGAAAAAATGATGTGTCTTACGCTTGACGAGGCAAAAGAGCTTGATAAAATCCGCAAAGAGAAAAATGTTATGTTCACCGTTGCGCCCGACACCTTTCTCGGAGCGTCGCAGCAAACCGCACGTTTTATAGTTGAAAAAGGACTTATCGGCGATGTTATACAAATTATTTCAAACCGTCCGAGAGGCTATCATATGATTAAAACCACCGAAGACGATAATTACCGCAAATATTCGGTAATGCGCGAGGGCGGCGGGATTCCTTTTGATATGGGCGGATATGATTTGCACACGCTTTTTAACATTTTCGGGCCTATCGAGAGTGTTTGCGGCTATGCGTACACGCGAAATGCCCACCGTCCGTATTTAAATCCGCGTCACGAAAAATTTAACGAGGATTTTTTTGTAAACACAATCAACACAATGTGCGCAAGTATGAAATTTAAAGCAGGTCCGCTTCTTTCGTTTACCACCTCGTCGGAATACTCAATTTCGGACAGTATGCTAATTATTATGGGAACGGAAGGAATTTTATACCTTCCCGATACAAACGATTTTGGCGGAACTATATACTTGCAGAAAAAAGACAACGAAAAATTGGAATTTCCTCTTTGCCACCCGTTTACGGAAAACTGCCGCGGCATTGGTGCGGCTGATATGGCGTGGGCATTGCGCACAGGAAGAAAATCGCGTCTTTCGTTTGAAATGAGCTATCATACGCTGGAGGTTATAAATGCTGTTATCGACTCGTCAAACGACGGTGAAACAAAGCACCTTACAACCGATTTTGATATTCCGAAACCTATTTCAACCGAATTTTACAGAGGTACAAGCGAAGAAAGAAGTTTGTTTTTATATTAAAAATTTTCGGCGGAGTTTTAATAACTCCGCCGAAATTTTTTAATATCCCAAGTCCTCGCCGACTATAATAACCTTTATTCTGTTTTTATTTCTCTGATATGCACACATTACATAGTTTGAGCAAATTCTGCCTTCTCCGCGGCAGCCCGCAAACGGCTCTGCTGCTCCGCTGTCAGGATATAAGCACTCTCCTTTTTTCTCACAGTAAGAAGGACATGAAAGTCTTTTAGTATTAAGGGGCGCGGCAATTGTTTTAAGACGCTTAACTGCATCGTCAAAATTATCAACAATTTTATTTTTGCCTGCAATCACAACAACCGATTTCGGACCGTACAAAAGCGCCGCAACGCGGTTGGCATTGCCGTCTACATTATACAAAACGCCGCTTTTTATAATTGCGTTGCTGCTCATAAAATATGTATCGGCAAAAAACGCATCGCGGTATATTTTTTCGCGTTCCTCACCGGTAAGACCTTCTTTATAGCGGTCAAGAAAATTGTAATCGCCGCATCTTAACAGCTCCATAACGCCACATTCTTTTAAAGTTACCGAACCGCCGCTTGTAATTGTCTCGCCTTTTTTTAAAAGACCCTTTACAATATCCAAGACGTCCTCTTTTTTGTCGGCATAATATGCTGCCCTATGATTTGTTTTCAAATTTTCTAGGGTTTCTTTTACAATGCTTTCCATAATACTCACCTCAAATTCAGATATTTCTGCTGCTCTTGGGATTAACAATATCACGCCACTCAAGATCGCCGCGCTCCATACCCCTTACAAGCACCTCTGCTGTTGCAACATTTGTTGCAAGCGGAATATTATGAACATCGCACAGGCGAAGAAGCGCATTTACATCCGGCTCGTGCGGCTGGGCGGTTAATGGATCACGGAAAAACAAAACCAAGTCAATTTCGTTATATGCAATTCGAGCGCCGATTTGCTGATCTCCTCCCTGCGGACCTGACAAAAATCTATGTACGTTAAGTCCTGTTGCATCTATAATAAGCGAACCGGTAGTACCTGTCGCAACAAGGTTATGATGCGCCAAAATACCTTTATACGCGATGCAAAACTGAACCATTAATTCCTTTTTCTTATCGTGTGCTATAAGTGCGATATTCATCTGACCAAACCCCTTTTATAAAAATCTTTTTATTTTTCTTTTGCAGTCAAAATCAATAACCGGAACATATTTGCCTTGAATTCGTTTTACAATATTTCTGAATGCCTCACCCGATAATGATTTTTCATCTGTTACAACAGCTCTTGATGCGTTTGATGCAATAACCAGCTTTATATCCTCGGGAATAATTCCCAAAAGATTAATGCGAAGATATTCTAAAACCTCATCCACATACGGAAGCTCTTTTCCCATAAGATTAGGATAAATTTTGTTTATAATAAGCTTTACATCCTCAATTTTCATTTCATAAAGACGTTCAATCGCCTTATCGGCATCGCGCATTGAAGATAAATCGGGAGTTGTAATAACAATAGCCTTATCCGCCGCGCAAACTGCGGTTTCAAAACCGTAGTCAACCCCCGCCGGACAATCGATTATAACAAAATCAAAAATGTTTTTAAGCTCGCCGCACAGTTTTTTCATCTGCTCGCCGGTGACAGCTTTCTGATTTTTCGTCTGCGCCGCCGGAAGCACCGCCAAACCTTTTTGATTTCGGTTAACCACAACCGCCTGTTTAAGCTCGCAGTCACCGTTTACAACGTCCACCAAATCATAAACAATTTCATTTTCCAATCCAACAGCAATATCAAGATTGCGAAGTCCTATATCGGTATCAATCAATATGACCGACTTGCCCTCAAGCGACAAACCTATGCCGATATTTGCAGCGGCAGTAGTCTTTCCGACTCCGCCCTTGCCTGATGTTATAACATAAACCTCGCCCAAATTTTTACACCTCCGCAGACCTGACATTATAATTCTAACACATAATTGTTAAATTGTCTACAAAAATTTACTCGATATTGAAATATTCTTTTAAAATATTTTTTGCAATAGGAATAGTGCTGCTTCCCGAACCAGCCGCCTCAACCACAACCGCAACAGCAATTTCGGGATTTTTATACGGCGCATAGCACACAAACACACCGTTTGCGTCCTTTTTTCCAACTTGAGCAGAACCCGTTTTACAGCATACCTCTACGCCGAAATCTTCAAAATACGACTTTGCAGTTCCCTCCGAAGCAACAAGCCTCATACCTTTTGTCACAGCGTCGTATGTGCTCTTGCTCATTTCTACCTTGCCGAGTTCTTCTTTTTCAGGCGCAAACACCGTTTCGCCGGTTTTATAATCCTTAACGTTTTTTAGAAGATGCGCTCGGTATCTTGTGCCGCCGTTTGCGATTGTTGCAGTGTAGCTTGCAAGCTCAACGGGAGTAAAAAGGTTAAATGATTGACCTATTGCGCACTGCACCGTATCACCGGGATACCACGGAGTTTTAAACACCTTTTCTTTATATTCGGGCGACGCAAGATTTCCTCTTGCCTCTCCTGAAATTTCAATTCCCGTCGGTTCGGCAATTCCAAAATTTTTACCCCATTTGAGTATTTCATCAATACCCATTTTGTTTCCTAAAGTATAATAAAAATAATTGCACGAATCCCTAAGCGCCTCCGAAACATTTATGCTGCCGTGTGTTTTGTGCTGGCTTGTCCAAATCCAGCAGTTAAATTTTTGATTTGCAAGCTCAAACACACCGTTGTCGGCAATTTTTGTCTGCGGCGTTATATAACCGCCCTCCAGAGCCGCAACCGAAGTTATCATTTTAAATGTTGAACCCGGTTCATACACACCGCTGATTGCCCTGTTAAACATTGGTTTTTTCGCATTTTTCGACATACTGTCGTAATCGCGGTCAAAATTTTCAAGCGAATATGTAGGATAACTTGCAAGCGCCAACACTTCGCCGTTGTTTACATCAATCGCGACAACGCTTCCTCCTGATGCCGAATCCATTTCCGAAATAACCGATGCAAGCGAATTTTGCGCCACTCTCTGCAAATCCATATCAATGGTAAGCGCGGCATTGTTTCCCGGAATAGGCGAAATATTTTCACTCTCAACCGAAGAATTATTAACCGCCTGACGGGCAACTTTTTTGCCATCCTTGCCGCGTATATACCGTTCAAGGTATTTTTCCATTCCGTCCTTGCCGATAATGGCGTTCATAGAGTAGTTTTCGTCCTTAAGCTCTTCAAATTCTTCTTTATAAATAATGCCTACTCTGCCGAGAATGTGAGAAGCAAGTCCGTCGTTCGGATATTTTCGCACAGGACGCGTAACAATACTTACATTCGGAAACGATAATTTTTGTTCTTTTAATACTGTTACCGTGTTCAAAGAAACATTGGCAGCCAGAGTAAACGGAGTAACCGAACTGAAATTTCGGGCTTCCATTTCATACCTTATGCCTGCAAGAATACGTTTTTCATTTTCCGAAAAACTATCGTCAATTTTATACTTTTCGCACAGCTTCTGCATTTTTTCCGCGGCGGAAATAGCATTTTTGGTCTTTTCGTCCACTGCAAAATCAGGATTATCCTCGATATTTACATACTCGTACGGCGGATATGTTATCGGCAGATTATCAGTATATTTTTCGCTGTGGTCATTAAGCACATTTATAACGTTCAAAATGGTTCGGTTAAGTGTTTTATCATCTGTTGACGAGCTTTTTGTGATTTCAACCGAAAAGCCGGTTTCATTTGTTACAAACGCCCTTCCGTAACGGTCGGTAATCTCCCCTCTCGGAGCAGGCACAACCTGTGAATTGAGCAATCTGTTCTGCGCCTTTTCGTAATAGCTTTTTCCGTTAATAATCTGCAAATTTATAAGCCTGTAAAAAATAAGAAAAAACAGCGCAAAAAATATTGTAATAATTATAAAATGCTTATTGTAAAGCTTTTCGTTCAAATAATCACTTCCTTTTTAAATGAAAGCTTGATGTTTTCAGCGTTTTTGCGCTTTACATATGCGAAATAAAACACAATCGATAAAAGCGCGTCAAAAGCTGCCTGCAAAATAACGCGCAGAAAGCTGTTAAAGTTTATAAACATACCCCAAATATAAAAATTGAGGGTTAAAAACGCAGCGTTAAATAAAACGTCCGCCGCAAACGTAAGCAAAATTATGTAAACGAGCCTTTTGTAAAAAAACTTTCCCGAAACATACGAAACCAGAACTCCGAGATATAAAAGTATCAAAGCGTTTACGCCTGCTCTGCCTGCCGTCCAGTCAAGCATAAGACCGGCAAAAACTGCTATAAGTGCAGACTGCGCAATGGAGTTTACTGCAAAAAAGCTTACGGCGAACACCAAAACAAGATTTGGCACAACACCGTAAATTTTATAACGTGTGCACAGTGTTGTCTGCAAAAGAAAAAGTATTAGCATCCATAAATATTCCCTGAAATTTTTCACTTTTCTTACTCCCGTTATTTTTTAAGAATAAACACACATTTTACATCATACGGCGACGCGCCCGTTTTTATAATTGCCTCTTTCGACATTCCGTCATCGGAGTTTACAATTTCTTCCACAGTGCCGATATAAAGTCCCTCGGGATAAACCCCTCCGTCGCCCGACGTATAAATTTCATCCCCGGTTAAAATTCCGGATTCTTTAGGGATATACGGCATTTTACACTGTCCGTTCTGCATAAGGTTAATATCTCCCTCGACAACCGATTTGTCGCCTGTTCGCTTTGCAATTGCCGCCGCGGAGGATGTGGAATCTATAATTCCCACAACCTTTGACCAGCTTGTGCCTATTTCGTAAATATATCCCACAACGCCGTCGTTTGTCAGCACAACATCATTAAGAGCCGCGCCGTCATCGGTGCCTTTGTCAAGCGTAAGTATGCAGTACCAGTTGTTGAAATTTCTCGACGAAACCTCTGATGCAATATACTTTTTATCTGAATTTCTCTGCTTTAATTCCAAAAGGCTGCGTAGCTGCTCATTTTCACTCTGCAAATCGGTCATATCCCGCAAAGAAGCGTTGAGCGCAGAAATTTCCTCTTTTAAATCGGTGTTTTTACGTTCCAAATTTTTCATATCAATAAAATATTTGAAAAAACCTTCCGTTGCATCAACAATCGTGCCAACCCCCTTTTGCAAAGGCGTAATTATCGCTCCGAAGGCATTCGAAATAACGCCTGCGTTTTTGAACGGAAGCGTTGAAAAGGCCATAATTGCCGCTAAAACTATTGTCAGTATTAAAATCAGTACCTTTGTTTTGTTTTTAAAAAATGACATATTTTTCTCCGTAAATTTTATGCTATTTTGCCGCAAGATACAAGCTGTCTTTTTTGATAAGGTCAATATCGTCCAAAATTTTTCCTGTGCCGTTTACTGTGCATTCAGTGGGATTTTCGGCAATATAAACGGGCATACCCACCTCTTTTTTAATAAGACTGTCAATGCCCTTTATAAGCGCTCCGCCGCCCGTTAAGGTTATACCGCGTTCTATAATATCCGCCGAAAGCTCGGGCGGAGTATCCTCCAAAACGTCCTTAATCGCCTCAACAATAGTCATCAGGCTGTCTTTCAGCGCGGCGCGTATTTCTTCAGCGGTGACAACCGCATTTTTCGGAAGCCCCGTCATATAGTCCGAGCCGCTTATTTCCATAGTTTCTCCATCGTTTACGTCAAACGCCGAACCAAGCGCAATTTTAATTTTTTCCGCCGTCTGATTTCCGATAATAAGCGAGTGTGCGCGCTTTACATACTTTTCTATTGCTCTGTCAAAATTACTTCCCGCCATTTTGACGGTTTTACCGCATACAATTCCTCCGAGCGATATAACCGCAATTTCACTTGTTCCGCAGCCAATATCAACAATCATACTTGCGATAGGTTCCGAAACAGGCAAACCGGCTCCGATTGCTGCTGCCATAGGCTTTTCAACCACAAAAACTTCGCGAGCACCCGAATTTATAAGCGCGTCTTTTATAACCTGCTTTTCAACTGCAGTAACATTTATCGGTACACATACAACAACTCTTGATTTTACAAATGTTTTTTTTGAAAAAGCCTTTTTAACAAAGCTTTTGAGCATTGACTGCGCCGTATCAAACTCTGCAATGACACCCTCTTTTATTGGGCACACCGACAAAATTGCGGCAGGCGTTTTGCCAATCATTTCCTTTGCCTCACCGCCAACCGCCAAAACACTTTTATATTCCTTGTCAATCGCCACAACAGACGGTTCATTTACAACAATTCCTTTTGATTTCATATAAATAAGAGTATTTGCAGTGCCAATATCCATACCAATATCGTTTTTCATATTCTTCTGCCTTTCTCCTGGTTAAATTTTATCACAGTATATCTTTTACAAAATATCCACACAAAATTCCTCTTTGAGAATTTTTGCAAGCCTGCACACCGGAAGCCCCACAACATTAAAATAGTCGCCGTTTATTTTTTCAATAAAAATACTGCCTAACCCCTGTATTCCATACGCTCCCGCCTTGTCCATACACTCGCCTGTTTTTATATAGCTTATGATTTCATCATCGGAAAGCTTTCTGAAATAAACGTCGGTTTTTTCATATGCAATGCACGATTGTGCCGTATGCGAATTTACAACGCAAATACCTGTATAAACAGAGTGAGAGCGCCCCGAAAGGCTCTTTAACATATTAAACGCGTCCTCTTCACCCTTCGGCTTTAGCAAAAACTTATCATCAAGCGTAACCACCGTATCCGCACCTATAACAATTTTTTCGAGTGCTGTTTTTTTGACTGCCGCAAACGCTTTTATGCTTGCAAGATTTTCAACGTAAAGATGCGCAGGAAGCGCTTTGTCAACGCTGTCCTCGTCCGCGTCAGGAGATATTATGTCAAATTTTATGTTAAGATTTTCTAAAATTTCTTTTCTTCTCGGCGAATTTGACGCCAGAATAATTTTTTTCATACTTTATCTTCTTTCAAAATTATATTTTTATACTTCAAAAGACGTTTTACCAAAACTCCGACCGCTGTTCCGCAAATTAAGGAAACAGGCGCAAGAATTGTAAAATATCCCATTGCCGCAGTGTTTCCAAGCATTACGCAAGCAGTAAAAATCTGCGCCGCATTATTAAAAAAAGCGCCCAAAACACAAATTCCGACAGGTGAAACGTTTTTGTTTTTATAAAGCAACGCCATAGCCGCCATACTAATCACAGCGCCCGATAAAGAGTAAGGCAGCGCATTTGCACCGCTTAATATAAACGAAACCAAAAACGAGCGTATTATGCTTACCGTAAACGCGGTTTTTGCGCCGTAAATATACAGAACCAGCACAATCACCGCATTTGCAAGACCGATTTTTCCGCCCGGTATTGCCGAAACAATCGGAAGTGCACTTTCCGCAATGCCAAGCACTGTTGCCGCCGCGCAAAACAACGCAATATTCACGTTTTTTTTAATAAGTAACTGCGTCAACCGCTTCACCGCCGCCCTCGATTTTAATTACAAGCCTGTTCGGAAGGCAAATAAGCGACTGATATGGCTTGTTTATAAGTCCGCTTTTTATTTCAAGCTTGTCCTTGCAGTCGCTCTCTGTAACACTGACGCCGTTTTTTGATATTTCCACGACGTTTCTGCCGTATTTTTCTACCGTTATATATTTGGGCTTTTCAAAATTTTTCAGCGCATATTCGGCATACTTTTCGCCGTCAAGATAAATAACGGCGCGCACATTTTCGTTTTTTCCGTATGCAAAAAACGGAACCAGAGAAAGCACCCATACAGCTGCAATTAAAAAAATTATGACAAAATCTCCTTTTTTAATCAACTCTATACACCTCTGTAATAATGTCCTCTGGTAAAGTCAAAATCACATTTTTCGCCCGTTTTGTAAAGCCTGATAATGTTTTTTACCATATCGGCGCTTTCATCGGTAAATTCAAGCCGAAAGTACCGCACGCCGATTGATTTAAGCTCATTAAGCCTGTCCGACATCACAATCGGATTTGCGTTGAAAATTGTATTTGTGCAGTTGAGCTTATTTGCAATAACGGGAAATTTTCTGCCTGTTCTGTCCTCTGTGTATAAAAACTTTTCCGCTTCACAGCCGCATTTTCCGATGCCGTTTTTCACAATGCACGCTTTGGTGAGCATAACTGCAATTTTTCCGTAAACGGTAATTTCTGTATCAATGGATTTTACAATATTTTTAATTTCAATAATTGTCAGTTCATTTGAAAGATGCGCGCACGAAACGCCCATTTTTCTGTATATATCAAGCGATACCGAATTGGTAATGTTAAGACTTGCTTCAGAAAAAGCTTCTTTTCCTCTGCACATATCAAGCTGTCCGATATTGACAGCCGAAACCCTATCAATTTGCGAAATATCAGGCATTTTATCGCCGAAGGTATCATAAAGCACACATACAACTCTGCCATCGCTTTTTAAAACTTTCTCATTGTCCTTATAAAGCGAATAAGGCACAAAAATTTTTGCAAACATTTTTTCTTTCAGCACCGTTTCAAGCTGCTCAAAGGTGCGCACAGATACGGTAAAATCACTTTTTTCAATTTTATGTTCTTCTATCTTGTATTCAAAATTTTTAAATGTTTTTTTATTGTTTATGCAAAGGATTTTTTCCTCCAAAAGTCTTATGCCCTCTCGCCTTACAAAGTTTAAATCCTTCGCGGATACAAACAAATTTTCACCGATGTCGCAATTAAAATTGTCAAGTGAAAACGCGGTACCTCCAAGCTTTGAAAAGCTTAATTCAAGCTTTTCTTTGTCAAGAGCGGCGTTTTGCGCTTTTTGTGCAATTATGCTGCTTTCATACAAAACTTCATTTCCGAATTTATCTGAAAAACGAACCGAAAGTTTTTCATTCTCGAAAATTTTAACAAATATATCGATTTTTCGTTTGCGGTATTCGTTTTTCGCCATTTCAGACGCTTTTTTCAAAACGTTTTCATCTATATTTTTATAAACCAAATCGTTGTTTCTGTCAAAATTAAGCATATCGCGGCATATATGCGCATCAAAATATGCTTTTGTAAAACCCGAGCGACTGAAAATATTTTCAAGCTCTGCTATTGTTTTATCTGAAACCCTACCGTCCTTTTTCGCATTAAAGTATGCGTTTGATACAAGTGAAACATACTCTTTGCTTTTCATTCTTCCCTCAATTTTGAGTGATTTCACACCAGCTTTTTTAAGCTTTTCCACATCGTCGACAAGACATAAATCTTTTAATGAAATAAGATATTTTTTTGATTTAAAAACTCTTTTGCCACTGTAATCAATAAGATTATACCATAGCCTGCACGGCTGGGCACAGTCTCCCCTATTTCCGCTCCGCGAGCCTATAACGCTGCTTAAAAGGCACTGTCCCGAACAGCAAACACACAATGCGCCGTGAACAAAAACCTCAAGCTCACACTTTGATTTTCCGCTTATTTTTTTTATTTCGTCATACGAAAGCTCACGAGCCAGTACCACCCTTGTATAGCCCATTTCTTCGCACTTTTTCACACCGCTGACATTTGTAATTGTCATCTGCGTGCTTGCGTGGGGCAAAATGTTTGAATTGCAGCTTTTAATTATCTCAAGCACTGCCAAATCCTGAATAATCAGCGCGTCCACGTTTGCGTCATCACACAGTTTTACAAACTCAACTGCCGCTTCAAGCTCACTGTCCTTTAAAAGCGTATTCAGAGTAACATAAACCTTTGCACCGCGAAGATGCGCGTATTTTACCGTCTCAAATATTTCATCATCCGAAAAATTTACCGCATTTTTGCGCGCGCTGAATTTTTTGCCGCCGATATACACTGCGTCGGCGCCGTTGTTTACAGCGGCTTTAAAGGTTTCAAAATCGCCTGCCGGAGCAAGAATTTCAATATTATTTTCCATTTTTCGCCAGCTCTATTTTCAAACTTTGAATTTCATCCTTCAAATATTCATTTTCCTTTTCAAGAACAAGAAGCTTGTTTTTTGCATTAAAAGCTTCCTCCTTGTATTTTTTCAAATCGGCAATGGTTTCATCAAGCAGCGCTTTGTTTTTAAAAAGCTCATCGGCTGTATTTACCGCCGTAAGTATTGCAAGCTTCGTTTCGTTCAGCTTTGGGTCGCGCTGACGAAAATCTCGCATTTTTTTATCTATATTGTAGCATACCTTCTGAATATATTCTTCGCTTTCAGCGCCCGTAAACGTATAATCGTGACCGTAAATTCTGACCGAAACCCGTATTTTGCCGCTCATAATTTTCACCTCTGTATCGTAATTATAGATTTTAATATATTCCATATAATTATCGCACAAATCGCAAAAAATGTCAACGTGTTATGAAAAATATTATAAATATTAATAAAAGGATTGATTTTTTGAAAAATTAGTAGTATAATAATTTGTGTATTATTTCACAAAGTTATAACATAGGAGGAATTTACAATGGCAACTATCGATAAAAATACCATTATTGCAGACGTTTTGAAAATTGACGCAGGAACAGCTCCCTTTTTCTTTGAAATCGGAATGCACTGTCTGGGCTGCCCTTCAGCTTCGGGCGAATCAATCGAAGAAGCTTGCGCGGTACACGGTGTTGACGCTGACGAGCTTGTAAACAAAATCAACGAATATTTAAAAACAAAGTAAGGCTTTTATTAAGCCTTACTTTACATATTTTAAGGAGGATTTGCAATGCCCACAAAGGTAGTAATCGGCGCACAGTGGGGCGACGAAGGCAAAGGCAAAATTGTAGATATATTGGCAGGAATGTCAGACGTTGTTGTTCGCTCGCAGGGCGGCAACAATGCAGGTCACACCGTTGAGGCAAACGGCGAACAGTACAAGCTTCGTCTTACGCCTTCGGGAATTATAAACAAAAACACACTCTGCATTATAGGCAACGGCGTAGTGGTATCGCCAAAGGTTCTTTTGGAGGAAATGGATATGTTAAACTCCAAAGGCGTTTCCACCGAAAATTTGCGTCTTGATTTAAGAGCGCACCTTATTATGCCGTATCATATCGTTTTGGATACACTTTCCGAAAAGGCAAAGGGCGAAGGCGATATCGGCACAACAAAAAGCGGTATCGGCCCCTGCTATATGGACAAAGCCGAACGAATCGGCATAAGAGTATGCGACCTTATGAATGAAGAAGTTTTTATTAAAAAGGTTCGCGCAAATGTTAAAATTAAAAATCAGATTATCGAAAAAATATATGGCGGCGAAGGCGTTAATGCCGATGAAATCATAGCCGATTATCTTACCTACGCAAAAAGGCTTAAAAAATATGCCGCAGACACAACAGCAATTTTGTATAATGAAATAAAGGCAGGCAAAAAGGTGCTTTTTGAGGGCGCTCAAGGCACACTTCTTGACATTGACCTCGGAACATATCCGTATGTAACCTCGTCACACCCTGTTTCGGGCGGTGTCTGCATAGGAACCGGCATTGGACCTACTATGATTGACGAGTGCCTCGGTGTTGTTAAGGCATATACAACAAGAGTCGGAAAAGGACCGTTCCCCACCGAACTTTTTGATAAAACAGGTGACGAAATCCGCGAAAAAGGCTTTGAATACGGCACTGTTACAAAGCGTCCGAGACGATGCGGCTGGTTTGACGCGGTTATTGTTAAATTTGCCGTAAGAACAAGCGGCCTTACAGCACTTTCGGTTAACAAAATTGACACCTTAAGCGGTCTTGACAAGGTTAAAATCTGTGTTGCATACAAAAAGGGCGACGAAATTATAAACGAATTTCCACCAAGCCTTGAAGAGCTTGCGCTCTGCGAGCCCGTTTATGAAGAATTAGACGGCTGGAGTGGTGATATTTCGGGTGTTAAAAGCTTTGATGAGCTTCCCGAAAACGCTAAAAAATACATTAGCCGTATTGAAGAAATATGCGGATGCAAGGTTTCTATGGTCGGCGTAGGCCCTAACCGAGAGCAAAATTTGATAAGATAATTCAATAATAATTTTAAACGGGGCGATCGGCAAAGCATCGCTCCGTATTTTTTGAGGTGAAAAAATGAAAAAATCACTTTGCATATTGCTGATATTAACAATGGTGTTTACATTTGCATATGCCGATGCTGATGTAAACGCAGTTTATCAAGGCGCGGCTCAATTTATACAAAAATCCATACCCGACCCCACCGTTTCGTCAATAGGCGGAGAATGGACGGTTATAGGCCTTGCCCGAAGCGGTGCAGACATTTCGCAGGATTATTTTGAAAAATACTATGTAAATCTTGAAAATTACCTAAAAAGCAAAAACGGTATTTTGCACGATAAAAAATATACCGAATATTCAAGAGTAATTCTCGCACTTACGGCAATCGGAAAAAATCCCGAAAATGTTTGCGGATACAATCTTCTTGCGCCGCTCGCCGACTTTGAAAATACTGTGTGGCAGGGAACTAACGGCGCTGCATGGGCACTTATTGCGCTTGACAGTAAAAATTATGAAATACCCAAAGATTCGGAAAATATCGCTACCCGTGATATGTATGTTGAAAAAATTCTTTCATTGCAAAACCGCGACGGTGGCTGGTCGCTTAACGGCGGCGGCTCTTCAGACGTTGATGTTACCGCAATGGCACTGTGCGCGCTTGCAAAATATCAAAGTCGAAGCGAAGTTGAAAATGCAGTGAATGCGGCCGTTTTATTTTTGTCCGAGTCGCAGAACGAAAGCGGCGGCTTTTCTACCTACGGCGTCGAAACCTCCGAAAGCGTATCGCAGGTTATATGCGCACTGTGCACTCTTAAAATTTCTTTAAAAGATGCACGATTTGTAAAAAACGGAAAAACAGCTCTTGACAATCTTATGACTTTTTACGATAATAACGGTGCATTTTATCATACGTCGGACAAAAGCGGCTCAAGTCAAATGGCAACCGAACAGGCGCTTTGTGCAATCTCAGCCGTTAAAAGATTTAACGAAAATAAAAATTCAATTTATGATATGACCGATGTTGAGAAAAATTTTGACATTTTAGAAAGCACAGGACTGCAAAGCAGAAATTCCGACATTACAAAGCAGAATATTATTTGCGAAAAAACCTTTGCGGATATTGCAGACCACAGTTCGAGATTGCAAATTGAGGCTCTTGCCAACAGAGGAATTATAAACGGAAAAAGCAATGAAATTTTTGACCCGGATTCCAACGTTACGCGCGCGGAATTTGCGGCTATTATATCAAAAGCATTAGGTATTACAAAAACGAGCGAAATTAGTTTTTATGACGTTGCGCAAAGCGATTGGTATTATAACGCTGTGTCAGTTTGCTGTAATTACGGCATTGTAAAGGGAATTTCTGAAAATGAATTTAATCCTGACGGCTTTATTACAAAGGAAGAAGCTGCCGTTATGATTGCACGCGGCGCGGCTTTATGCGGATTTGAAAGTACCTATTCAGAAGATAGCGCACGCGATATTCTTGCGGCGTTTGACGACTATATTACAGTTAGCGATTGGGCAAAAAATTCACTTGCGTTTTGCTACGAAAAAAATATTTTGCCAATCAGCGACATTGAAATAAACCCGCAAACAAACGCAACGCGCGCGCAAATCGCGGTTATGACATACAATTTGCTAAATTTTGCAAACCTTTTGTAGACACAAAAAAGGACGATGAAACCATCGCCCTTTTTTATTTTACCCTGAAGCTGCTGGGAGAATATCCCGTGCTTTTTTTGAAATAATTTGAAAATGCACTTACCGACGGCCAACCTGTTTTTACGGCAATTTCCGAAATGGACATATTTGTTTCGTCCAAAAGATTTATCGCCTTTTCAACACGGTAATTTATAAGATATTTGTGCAGCGTCATACCGGTTTTTCGTACAAAAAGCCTGTTTATATAATTCGGGTGATAATTAAAAAATTTGCCTATTTCTTCGTTGGTTAGATTCTCAATATAATGAGAATTTATGTAATCTATAATCATCGAAATGTTTTTGTCCGATTTTTTGTTGATGATTTTTCTGAAAACAGATGACAAAATAAGCGTAAAATAAGCGTTCATATCGCACCTGAAATATATCGGCTTGTTTTTGTATAAATCCGTCATAGCGGAAAAATACTGCTCAACAGCCTTAATGTTTACCGAAATTTCATTTTTAAACTGCGGGAAATCAATAATTTCAATCGCATACAGCGGCTCACATTTTTTAGTATGTACGGGAATGGCGCGCGCAATATGCTTATACTGCATTGTGTAATCAAAATTCACAAGATAGTATTCTGCGGTGTTATTATCCGGAATACAATACGGTGTCATTGGCGGTATAATGAACAAATCGCCGCATTTTGCAGTATAAGGGGTGCCGTTTATTTCAAATTTTGCCTCGCCCTTTACAAAATAAAACATTCGTTCGTCACGGGCATAAACCTTTTTGCTCATTGAAGTGCTATTGGTTCTGTACCCGGAAAATCGCACAAACGGATTAATTTGATAAGAATAAATCTGCAAAAATTACCACCTCCGTTTTAACATACTTTGTGGGAGTAATTCTTTATAATTTAAAACGCTTTTAAATCGTTAATCGAACTTAGAAGCGGAATTGTATCATCCGTCCAAACAAAAATTTTATATGTTTGATTTTCTTCCAAAGCAGGTTTGTTTAGCGGAATATCAGTTTTTTGTGATGAAGCTTTATATGGCTGTGTGCTGATGCTTACAATTTTTCCGTCAGAGTCATAAACTATTATGTAAACCTTAAGTGCAGGTACGCTCTTTCCGGATTTGGAAGTTATTTTTACATTCACTTTTTCCAATCCGCCATATGTTTTTTCAATTTCAAGGTCATTTTTATAACTGCCGGACGGAGTAACTTTTTTATCATAAGCATAATTTGTACCGCTTAAGTTGAGAATGCTATTTTCATCCGTGCCCCACAAATTTATACTGCTGTCGGAAAAATAATATTTAATGCTGTTATATGCGTCAATAGTAAAACTATATCCTGAACTTATGCTTCCTGCCGTTCCCGCAAGAAACAAATCGCCTCTTTGACCGATAGAACCTGTATCGCTGTTTGTAACATCTACAAGATAACTCTTTCCGTCCTCCATTTTAACTATATTCCACATATGGTCGCCTGCTCCGCTTCCGCTGCTCGTCACACCGGTAACGGTATAGCATTTAATATCATTTTTAAACGTTGATAAATCAAACAAATACTGGAAAGCCTTTGAATAGCCTTCACACACAACGTTCGTTTTGTTATTTTTGTCAAATACATAAATAATCTGCCACTCATCGCCATAGGCAATATCGTTTTCAGCCGCATCGGTATTATACAACGTAAGTTCGCATATAACATCGCGGTATGCCTTAAGTTTTTGATAATCAGGAAGATTTTTATATTTTTCAACAATCTCTTTTGCGTAGTTTGCCGCATTCAAAGCTGCAGATGTTTTTGAAACATCAACTTCCGGGTTATTCTGATTATAATTTTCCGCTTTATAGTTTTTGGCAACGCTGAACGAAAAGATTAAACAATCAACATAAAAATCAATTCTGTTATCACTTACTGTATATCCTCCGCTTGCAATGCCGCCTGTTTCCGATTTGTCAAACCAGTATAAATCGTAAGGACAATCAGCAAGAATTGCGCTTATAATTTGTGAAGTATTAAAGTTTTTATTAAATTCTCCAAAAGCGGCATTGCCAACTCTTTGCAGATACTGATTTTCAGACTCCGAATCCTCTTTGACAATACCTAATTCTTCCGCCGTCCACGAATTTTTGAATCCCCATTTATCAAAGGCATCCTTATTAATCTTAAACGTTGTTGACGA
>JALEIO010000085.1 GCA_022769845.1 Oscillospiraceae bacterium | reverse complement strand
TCTCTGCCTTTTTCAAAAAATTCACTTTTTTCTATCTCGGTCATTTAACAATCCTCACTGTAACTATCTTTTTTGCCATAGCCTCATATGTATTGCCTATTTCCTTTATTACGCTTTCATCCATTCTGCAAATATACAATCTGCCTTTTGTCTTAATTGTAACATTCTGCGGCTCGTTTCTCGGATTATAATATCTTACTATCGTTCCGTTTCCGTCCTCCGCACGCTTTACGGCAGTCACATGAATTTGAGTATTGTCTATCGTAAACATACTGTCCTCGAGCGGCAAGTTTCCCTTGCCTCTGCCGCATACGGCACATTTTACCGGCATAAAAATTTCAGCCGCCTTGTTGGGAAGCTCATAATAATCGCCCGTATTAAAGTGCATTGCATATTCAAAAATATGCTTTCCCGGGCACTGAATTCCCTCATCCTCAAGTTCAGTTACCTTTTCTTCAGAAACGGCAAGCTTTATTCGGCACGCCCTTATAAGCGTCAGTGCCATTACCGAATTATCATAAACCTCATATTCATACAAGCCCTTAGGCATAACAGCAAAGCCGTTTTCGCCGTCGGTTACTTCTGCAAAGGTCCGAAGCGGCTGCATTCCGAATGCCTGCTCTACCCATCCGCGGGAATCGGGAATTGCCACATTATGCTTTAATACATCAAAGTGGCTGTCCGTAACAGAGAAATCTGTCTTTATATCAGTCGGAAAATTGGCTCTTAACCAATGGTCCTTTGCATTGTTTTCAACCTCTGCGCTTACCTTTATGTAATCCGAATATTCGTCAAGAGTATATGTAATTTTAATTGGAATATTTGTGTAAATATTGCTCGGAGTTACTTCACAGCTTTCCGGCACTTCAAAATCAATTTCGCAAACTATACTTCCCGTAAGCTCTCCGCTTTCGGAAATGTAAATTTTCGCATTGGAGCCAATGCTTGTATATTTTCTGTCATACTCCGGCGAAGTATGCTTCCAGGCATTTCCTATCTCGCCCTGCGAAGTATAATAGTTCATTCCCTTATAAAGTTTTCCTGTTTTTTTATACAGAACGTCTATTGTTCCGTTTGAATTTACAACCGCTTTCAGCTTGCTGTTTTCAAGAGTATTGCCTCGAGCAATACCCTCCTTTTTTTGCAGCGCATATTCGCACGGCTTTATCTCCATGGCTTTATACCCCATAGGCGGAACGTTTTCTATTCTTGCATAAACCTTATGGTGCATACTATCAAGAATTGTAGGCACCTCCCATATACTGTCAACAAAAACACTTGATTTTTCGCTCAACACCATCTGCAATTCAGCACCGTCAATGGATATTCCTTTGCCGAACTCTGCCGGAACCTCAATATCAAGCGGAATAATTACATCACGCGAATAAGGCAGGGTATTATATACAACAAGCTGCACAATATTTTGCTTTTGACCTGTCGGCAAAAGATTTTTTGCAATTTCTGCCATGGCGTCTTCTGAAACTATTTCCGCAATATCCATAGCCTTTCTGTATCTGTACTCCATATCCTTGCATACGCTATCCGGTGCGCAGCCGCCGTTTGCGTCATGACTGTGATTTGATATAAGATATTTCCATCCGCGTGTTAAATAATTCGTGCTATCATTTCCGGCAATTGCATTTAACGGCTCGGCTGCATAAGCAAGATTCGTATACGCTGCAAAATCAGCCTGCTTAAGATACGTCCGCGCGCTTATCGTCCCCGGGAAAAGATATGTCCATTTTCCTTCCTTAAGGTAGGAGCGTCTTTCACCCGTAAGAACGGTCATTTTATCGCGGTCAAGATATTTTTCGGCATCATTCCAAAACCCCTCAAGACTTGTATGCTCTATTTCAATATCGCCTTCAAACATTAATTTCGCGTCTTTTATTACCTCGCTTTCGCGCGGAAAAGCAACCGAAATATCATGTCCGTTCATTCCGAGAAATACAGGAGTGGTAAAATGCCCCTTTTCCTCCTCAAGCATATCAAGTATGGCTTTTTTTAGATTTTCTTTCTCATATCCTGCAACGGGAGATTTTAAATCGTAGTTTATACCGGGTCCCGCAAGACCGTCAGCGCGTCTGAAGGGCGCTTCGTCAAATTCTCCCCATTTATAATCCTTTGACCATACCCTATTTCTCGAAACAGCCCTATGCACCTGATAATACCAATTATATCGGCAGTACAGCGCAAATCGGCTTGCAAGTATTTTTGTTCCGTCCGGGGCTTGCCATATATATTCGGCAGGCGCTTCATTATGTGATATGCCTCGGTAAAACATCATATGAGTAAGTCCAAAATCCGCTAAAATCTGCGGATACTGTCCCGTTTGTCCCCAAGATGACGGAGTATATGCAACCGTTCCTGTTTTTCCTCCGTATTTTTCAACTGTTTTTCTTCCGAACATAAGGTTTCTTATAAGCGCCTCGTGAGATATTGTAAACTCCTCGGGAAGCGTATAGTACGGACCTATTATAAGCCGCCCTTCCTTTACAAAACGTTCTATCTGCTCCCTTCGCTCCGGCCGCATTTCCAAATAATCATCAATCATTATGGAATGTCCGTCCATGGTAAACGAATGATAATCTTTATCACTTTCCAATATATCAAGCGTTGTATCAAGCATAATAAGCAAATTACGGCGTGTTTTTTCAAAGCTGAAACGAAATTCTCTGTCCCAGTGTGTATTTGATACCACATCTATTTTTTTAACCTTCATAACAGATTTATATTTCCTCTCTATTTTAAGTAATTTTATTAATGCTTACCAATCTGCTAACCTTTAATACCGCTCATATTCAGTCCGCCCATAATGTTTTTTGAGAAGAAGCAATACATAATTCCCGGCGGAATAATAGAAAGCATAGTTAAAAGCATAAACTCGTTTTCCTGAATGTTTGCATCAACGCTTATCTGATACAGCTTTACTGCTACCGGCTCAAAGTTGGTCGACCCCAGCAGCAAATACGGCCATAGGAAATTTGCCCATGAACCTGTAACCGAGAAGATGGAAACAACTGCAATAATCGGCTTTGACAAAGGAATTATAATTCTCAAAAAAATTACTATTTCACTGCATCCATCCATTCTTGCCGCCTCTAAATATGACATCGGAATACCGTTAAAGAAATTTCTGAACAGCAGTACATTAAAGGCATTGCAGCCTGCCATCATCCATATAGGCAAAAAGCTTCCCGTCATATTTATGTGCAGAAACGGAACGTCGACAAAGGTAATAAAAAGCGGCACCATACTTACTCCCGGCAAAAGCATCGACCAGAAAATAAGCGTACTGACAATTTTGCTTCCGCACGGCTTGATTCTTGAAAGCACATATCCCAAAATACCATTCATAAAAATGTCAAATGCCCAGCATCCAACAATGATGATACCGCTGTTAATAAAGGCATTGACAAAATTAACCTTTGAACAAACCTTTGGAATAATGCTAAAATCAATACTTTTGGGAAGCAGCGTCGGAGGTGTGCTGAACATTTCTGCCGTTGTCTTAAATCCCGACAATGCAATCCAAATAATCGGAACTACCTCAACCGCAGTTATAATTACCAATACCGCAAAAATAGACCAATATAGTATTTTAAAACGCAGATGTTTCAAATCGGAAAAATTAATCAATCCGGTTGTTTTATCATTGAATCCTTTCATTGTCATACCCCCTAATCAGATAACTTTTTATCTACCTGAAAATAAATAAATGTCAATATAAGCATGAACATAAAGGAAATCACTCCCAATGCCATTGATTTTTCAAATTGACCATATTTAAACGCATAAAAGTAATTAGTAAGTCCCAGCGACATAGAAGCGCCGTTCGGGCCGCCTCCTGTCATAACCAGCGGCTGTTCGGTTACGGAAAACACGCTTATAATCTGCTTAATTGCCAACAGCAAAACAGTTCCGCCCATATGCGGCATCATAACGTGTCTTACACAGGTGAGTAGTCCGGCTCCGTCCAGCCTTGCAGCTTCGTACAGCTCTTGGTTAATGCTCTGCATCGTTGCCAAATACATAATAACCGTTCCGCCGAAGCCATGCCAGGTCATTGAAACAATAATAAGCGGAATAACCAAATTTTTATTTGAAAGCCAATCCACAGGCGTTATTCCAAAATATGACAATGCTATGTTTAACAATCCTCCGCTTCCGCCCAAATAAATTTCCTTCCAAATGAGAGAGGTTGCAATAATCGGTACAATAACCGGGATATACATTGTAAAACGGAAAAAGTTTTTCCCGTGAATCATTTCATTTAGCATCACCGCAACCAAAAAAGGCAGGGGCATACCGATGACAAGCGACCATACCACATATTTTACGGTATTCATCAATGTTTGCGGAAAATCCGTATCTGTAATAACGTCGATAAAATTCTGAAGTCCCACAAATTCAGTAGGCGTAAAACCTTTAAGCTTAAAAAATGAATAGGAAATCCCCATAAGCAGCGGTCTCCATACAATCATAATAAACAGCAGCAAAGGCACAAACATCAAAATCCATCCGGAAAGATTTCTTTTTGCCTGTATTCTTGCTTTTTTTATCACTGTTTTTCTGTCTGTTTGCAAACTATTCAATTAAATCCCTCTTTCCTATAACATCATCAACCGCTGCCTTCAGTTGAATTTCACACGCGAAACTTTATCCGGCAGCGGTCTTTGAAGCCTCTATTCCTTATCCAAATGGTTCTTTTGGAATTCCTCGTTAGCCTGCTTTACCAAAGCTTTGCAGTCAGCGTTTTTATTCGTCAGCACTTCCTGAATACATTTATCAAGAATTGCATAAAGCTGCTGCGCACAAACGGGCTCTTCAGGTTTTAATGTTGCCTTGAACTCGTAATAATCTTCGTAATTTTTCATATCAACATTGCAGTATTCATTGCGGATATCGTTTTTCTTTTTGTTGCTCTCCTCATCGTTCCAAATAGGGAAAGTATCTCTGCCCATAACAATCTCTCCCTTCTCCACCGCAATCTTGCAAGTATTTCTGCTTTTTTCCAATATTTCATCAGTTGCAAACGGTCCGGAACCTCTAAATTCCAACCATTTTAAACCCGCCTTAATCTGTTCCTTGGTGCTGTTTGCAGAGAACATATAGAGATTTCCGCCCATTTGTGCAAATCTGCCTTTGGGCCCTGACGGCATACTGGCATATAACAAATCGTCTTTGTTCATACCGTATTTTTGCACAAGATCATTTCCTGACGGATTGTAGAAAATCATTCCCGCCTGACCGGTTCCGAAGATACGTCTGCCCTCGTTTACATCTATAACCTTGTTATCGGGAAGTGCATTATATTTCCAGCACAAATCCGAAACATACTGTAACGCGTCAGCACATTCCTGTGTGTCAAAAGTTGCAATGTATTTGCCTTTTTCTCCCTCTTTCATAAACTCCACGCCGAAATCCCATGCAATGTTCATAAACTGCCAGCCGCCGCCGTTATTTGTGGTGCTTATAACAAATCCTGCCTTGCCGGTCTTTTCTTTTATGGTTTTTGCAAATTCAGCAACCTCATCAAGCGTCTGCGGAATCATTACAGAACCATCCGAATTCACAAGCCCGGCTTCTTTGAAAATGCTTTTATTAATGCAAAGTCCTTGAGCATAGGCATCAAACGGAACACCGAAAACGTGCCCGTTTTCATCTTCGACATATTTTCTTATCTCGGGTGAAATTGCGTCATACCAGCCCATTTCTTTCAGCTCGTCTGTTATATCCGCAGCAAAGCCGTGTGCAATATTTTTCTTCACTTCTGTAAAATATGTATTATACAAATTGGGGAGCTGGTTTGCGCCTGCCTTTACCATAAATGTTTTTACATCAAATTTATAAGTATCCGGAATAATTTTAATGTCCTGATTCTGTTCTTCAAACTGCGCCTTATATTGATTCTGCTGTTCAAGCAGCTCCTTCTGGCTTTCTGTCGGCCATGCGCCTATCGATACTTCAGTAACCCCGGATTTACCTTTTTGACATCCTGCCAAGACTGAAACCGATAAAACCGCTGCTAAAAATATGCTGCAGCATTTTGATATTAATGTTTTCATTTTACATTTCCTTTCTATATTAATTTTCTTCAAAATAACATACATTCTGCGAAACCGGAATGGTTAACAAATTGTTTTGAGGCAAATAACTTTTGCTTTCCCCCATAATATTGACCACCGTAATTTCATTTTTTGCCGGAATTGTCAAATTCCCCGATGTTTCGGAATAAACCGCATGCAGTATACGACCGTTGTTTACAAATGTATAATCATATATACCGTTTGTTTTGCTTACTTGATTAAAACTAAAGCCGTCCAGCATTCTTGCCATAACTCCGTACGCCACATATGCCGGCTTTGGGGTGTAATCTCCCATACCGCGTGCTGTACCCTTGCATCGAAGCAATCCGAAATTATTCTCATGCTGTGTCAAATCGGTTCCATCATCCAAAAGATCGTACCAGAAAATCTTTTCGGCACCGGCAGCAATTGCGCTTAAATATAATCTTGGGAGATATGTTGCCTGCATTTTTTCGCTTACGCCCCTTCGATTGTCAGATGTTGCATATCCCGTTTCCGTAAGCCATATAGGCTGACTCTTTCCTCTATCCGAATATGCGTCCATTTGTTCGCGCAATCTACTGATTACATCAAAGCAGCCGTTTTCCGGCTTTTTATTATCCGCATTATATTCCGCATCCCAATAATCATCATAATAAGGCGGATAAACGTGAATTGCCGCGCCGTCCATAGAGTCTATAATTCCGTTTTCAATTACTCTCGTATTCCATATATCTCCGCTAAATGCCCCGAAAAGCATTGACTGCGGATATTCCTCCTTGCTGACAGCCTGATAAATTGCATTTGTTAATTTCACATAAGTTTTAGGATTGTTTTTATCCTCGTCGGG
>JALEIO010000067.1 GCA_022769845.1 Oscillospiraceae bacterium | reverse complement strand
TTAAGTTCTTCTTGAGTGTAGCGTCCGCGCATATATCCAAAAAACGGGTATTCTTTAAGCTCGTATGTATCTTCGGTGTAAAGCATAAGCGTGTTAAGCCCCATTGCCGCCATATACGCAATATATTTTTTTACCGCGCTTACCTTCATAACGGCGTTTCTCGACATATCCAGCATAACGCAGCGCATTTTGAAAAAGGGCGTTTCACTGTATTCAAAGTTTTTTTCCTCCTGCCTGATTTTCAAAATCGAAAGCGCGCGTGCAAGCTGCGTTTTTTCGCCGTATTCAATTTCTTTTTTGCCGTTTTTCACCGATATTTTAAGATTTTTTCCCTGTTTTAAGGTTATATCGCCAAAATCACAGTTCAAAAGGCGCTGCATTTCTGTTACAATGATGTTCATAAAATCCTCCGTTATTCATCAACTATTATAATTTTAGCGTTTTTATCCACGTCGTTTTTAATAAATTCCGAGTGCAAATCGTAGCTGTAAGTATAATTTACGCCCTTGTACTCCGAAAATGGCGCACCGTTTTTCTCAATATAAATATTGTTGTCGATATTTAAACCGTACTGCGGCAGCACCACCAAAAATGCAGAAAAGTTTTGATTTAACGGTCGCGCACCGAAATTGATTGTGCCATGACGAGATTTACCGAACATATTATCCTTAATTACAACATTGTCAGTTCGGTTTTTGCTGACCCAACCTTTAACTTGACACTGCGGCTCTTTATTCGGACGATTGTCGTAACCCCAGCCATAGCCCGAATAGCGCGAAATATTGTTTTCAATGTAAATATTTTTAAGCAAATCTCTATTGCTGTTTGCCTGATTCATAAAAAACTCAAACGAATAAGTGCAGTAGTCTATAAGATTGTTGGTATAACGTATATCCTGCTCAATGCAAATATCATCGCACACACCCGTAAACTGATTTGTAAGACCGGTATCATAAACCTGATAAACCCAGCAGTGGTCAACCGAGCAGTTAGACGCATTCGCCCAAAATTCAATGCCGTTACCCCAGCGCGAATTGCTTCCCGCGCCGCCAATCCAGCCTACAACGCAGTTGGTTATGCTCATATTGTGAATTTCACTTGTTTGAAAACCGTGCCAGCCTGTGTATTTTACAGCAAGATTGTCTACTGTTATATCGTGCTTTCCGGCAGCGTTTATAACGCTTGTTCCGGGCGCAATGTAAATGGCGTCAAATTTATCTCCGGGATTTCCGCCATCATAGTAAATTCTTATGGGCGATGTATCATAGTCCGGATCGTAAAGGTCAAAATTCTTTTTGAGTTCGCTGTTTGAGCTTACCTTATATGAATATTTTTCTTTATTAAAAAGCACAAACCCTGCCGAACCGTTTATATTATCCACAGTTTCCCAAACATTTTCAATGTCGGTTTTTTTCCACAGCGACGCGTCCGCGTAGTTTTTAGCAGTACCGTAAAGCTCCGGTTTTTCACCCTCGCCGTATGCCGCGTAGGTAACTCCGCTTTTAAGCTGCATACAAACGCCCCACCAAATTGAGCCTCTCTCAAAGAAAACTCCGTCGCCTTCTTTGAAATCAAAATTTGAAACCTTGTCGGTTGTCGCCCAAGCCTCATCGGGAGACAATCCGGAGTTAGCGTCGTTTCCGCTGTTTGAAACGTAGTATTTCGTGCCGCTTACCGAAATATTGTCCTTTGCGTTAAGTATCTCCTGCTTAAGAGCCTCGCCCTTTGTTTCAATGCTGTCCGCAACATTTTCTGCAAGCGCTTTGTCGTAATTGTTTTCGTCTATTTTCCAGCTTTCCAAAACGTTTTTGTTTCCCTTGTCAAAAACAGTTGCCTTATGGTCATTTGTCGCCTCGGCAATTTCGCAGTATGCCCAATGACTTTCGTCAACGTCTGAAAAATTATTGATAATTCTTCCGTAAAACGAGCCGATTGTAGCGCGCCTGTTCATTGACCTGTTAATCATAGCCGCCGCTTCGGCGCGCGTAATGCTGTTGTACGGCTTAAAGGTACCGTCTGAATATCCGTTGATAATACCCATCTGTGCCGCGGCATTAATTTCCGCCGCAAGGTAGAAGCTACCGTCTATATCGGCAAATTCCGCGCTTTTTGTCTTGGGCGATATTCCTGTTTTAGACAGCAGCGCAGCCATTTCAGCGCGCGTTATATCTTTGTCGGGATAAAAATAATCCCCGTCAAAAACGCCGTTTAAAACGCCTATTCTTTTTAGAATCGCAACGCTTTTTTCATACCACGAGCCGCTCTCAACATCCTTATAATCACACGAA
>JALEIO010000052.1 GCA_022769845.1 Oscillospiraceae bacterium | reverse complement strand
GCCACCTTGATTCACAGCATGACCTGTGCACTTAGCAGAGTACCAGCATACTCCCGACTTCTTACGCGAGCCTTACGTCTGTGCATTTAACACAGCCCTTAGCAGTCCATATTACTCAGAGAGCCTTTGTGGAACTCACACCATAATCCACTCGCTCGGAAAGACCGACTCTGCCTTTTTTCTGCCTCAACGGTTTAATGATTATTAAATTATAATTATTATACTAATATTACTATGCATTGCCAATAGTTTTTTATAAAATTCTGATTAAATAACATAAAGGACTCTGAAATGCAAATTTAGAGTCCGGCTTTTTAGCTGTTGATATTTACCATTCTGTATCCTACGCTTGTGTGGGTATAGATATACTGCTGCTTATGTCCTGTTTCAATTTTTTTCCTCAAAGTTGCCATAAAGGTGCGAAGTGAGATAACTGTACTTTCCCAACTGTTACCCCAGACTTCTTTTGTTATGTCTGTGTGAGTCAGAACCTTTCCGCAGTTGTGAGAAAGCATACATAAAATCTTATATTCAATGGGAGTCAAATGAACTTCCTTATCATTTACATAAACACAGTTTGACGCGTAATCAATACGAAGGCCGCCGTTATGAAATACCGAGGCCGCGCTTGTTTCCATAATCCTGCGAGTATACCGTCTGTTCAGAACTCTGATCCTTGCAAGCAGCTCTTCAACAGAATAAGGCTTTGTAACATAATCGTCTGCTCCTTCATCAAGAGCCATAACCTTATCGTTATCCTCGCATCTGGTACTGACAACTACAATCGGAACATCAGACCATGAACGGATTTTCCTTATTACCTCCATTCCGTCCATATCAGGAAGATTAAGCTCCAAAAGAACTGTGGCAGGATTGTTGGTTGAGGTCAAAAGGATGGCACTTTCACCGCTATTTGCTGTGATACATTTGTAATCATGTGCCTGCAAGGTAATGTTAATAAGGTTGCGAATTCGCCTGTCACCATCCGCCACCAAGACTAACTCATTATCCATTACTACGACCTCCTTTAAGTCAAATTTAAAAATAAATTAAAAAACCCCCACTTGAGTTGCAAGTGAGGATAATGTTTAAACAATTATTCTTGATAAGGAAAACTATTATGACTACGCTTCAATTTTCCTACTCACAGGCAACATATACATACACAAATAAGCATAACCAATAATAATTATGCTAATAATGTATATAATTAGTGCTAGAGTATTGAAAATTACAGTCATTATTCTTTTCTCTTTCTGTGGTTTTTAAATATTATATACCCTTTAAAAGAAAAAGTCAATACTTTCAGAGAATTTTCTGCTGAAAAAATTGACTTTTTATCATTTTATACATATTTATAGTATATCTGAAATATTTCTTGAGGCAATTCCGTCAATAAACTGTTTAGCAGCACGGGCTGAACGTGTGCCTCTTTTAAGTACGAATTTTTCAGCCGCAGCATCAAGCTTTTCGGGATTATATTTGATTCCCTGCTTATCCGCAAGGTTACGGACAATATCAAGATATGTTGCCTTATCAGGTCTTGAAAATGTAAGCTGAATACCGAACCGTTCCGAAAGTGACAACAGTTCCTGCATTGTGTCATTGAAATGCACATCATCACCTTCACGGTCAGAAAAATTCTCTTTAACAAGATGTCTGCGGTTAGAGGTTGCATAGATTGCCACATTATTTGACTTTGCAGATACAGAGCCTTCTAAGATTGCTTTTAATGCACTGAAATTATCATCATCCTTTGTAAAAGATAAGTCATCAATAAACAAGATGAATTTCAGTGGATTTTCTGTCAGATCATCAAGAATTTTCGGTATTTTATGCAGTTGTTCTTTACGGATTTCAATAATACGAAGACCTTTATCATAAAGCTCATTTACGACAGCTTTTACGGTTGAGGATTTACCTGTTCCGGCATCGCCCGTAAGCAAGATATTTGCCGCAGGCTTGCCTGATAACAAGGCCTTTGTATTATCCAATATAATCTTTTGTTCACGCTTATAATCTATGAGATCGGAAAGCATTGTTTCATCAGGATTCTGAACCGGAACTATTCCGCCGTCCTCGCCGATATAAAACATTTTGTACTTTGCATATATACCATAGCCGTATTTTTCAATACGGTCAAGACGCTTTATATAGTCATTTTTGATACTGCACTTTTCTGTTTCAAACCGAGGTAGGAAATCGTACTCATTCAGCAAGCTTTCCGGCGTTAATTTTGCCACTTCATCAAAAGTCTTCAAATCTTCCATAATGCTTTTTTCCAAAACAGCAGACGGGATTTCTCCCTTACCTTTGATTTTTACATAAATGTTTTCACTCTCAAAGACAATCCGTTTTACATATTCCGAAAATGTTTCGGCACCTGTCATATAAAGCTCACTGACAAATGTTGTATAAGCATCAATCTTTTCTGTTTCCGACGCCTCATCTGTAAGTTCCAGAAATGACATAAGCGCCTTAATAACCCTGTCTTCAATCAATTCACGCATAACAGATACTGCATGCAGACGCTGTGACAATTCCATTAATTTGTTCAATTCAAAACAGCTCCTTCAGCACCGCTTGAAACGGATAGCGCATAGCGTTTCAAATAGCCGGAAAGTTCTTTTTTCTTAGGAACAAAGCTTGCCATACGCTCCTTAATCTCTTCATCCGACACTTTAAGCATCAGGCTGTTTTCGGGAATATTGATAGAAATAATATCTCCGTCTTTTACAATGCCTATCATACCGCCGCTTGCAGCTTCGGGAGACACATGACCGATGCACGCCCCTCTTGTTGCTCCGGAAAATCTTCCGTCAGTAATGAGTGCAACCGATGAACCAAGTCCCATACCCATAATTGCAGAGGTGGGATTTAACATCTCACGCATACCGGGACCGCCTTTCGGCCCTTCGTAGCGGATTACAACCACATCACCGGGATTGATTTTACCTGCGTTAATTGCCGCTTGTGCATCTTCTTCGCAGTCAAAAACTCTTGCGGGTCCTTCATGTACCAGCATTTCAGGAAGAACTGCGCTTCTTTTTACAACACTACCGTCAGGTGCAAGATTACCGCGAAGCACTGCTATTCCGCCTGTTTCGCTGTAAGGATTATCTATCGGACGGATAATATCGGGATTTTTATTTTCGCATCCTACTATATTTTCTCCGATTGTTTTGCCTGTGATTGTTATGCAATCAGTTTTGATAAGACCTTTTTTGTTAAGCTCATTCATCACTGCATACACACCGCCTGCCTCGTCCAAGTCCTCCATATAAGTTCTTCCCGCAGGTGCAAGGTGGCACAGATTAGGTGTTTTTGAGCTGATATTATTTGCAATATCAAGATTTATTTCAATACCGCACTCATGAGCAATCGCAGGAATGTGAAGCATACTGTTTGTGCTGCAGCCAAGAGCCATATCAACAGTGAGTGCATTATAGAACGCATCCTTTGTCATAATATCACGGGGGCGGATATCCTTTTTCACAAGCTCCATAACAGCCATACCTGCGTGCTTTGCAAGTTCAATTCTTGATGAATACACCGCAGGAATTGTTCCGTTACCGCGAAGTCCCATACCAAGAGCCTCCGTTAAGCAGTTCATTGAATTTGCAGTATACATACCCGAACAGGAGCCGCAGGTTGGACATGCTTTACATTCATACTCTGTGAGCTTTTCTTCGCTTAAGTTTCCTGCAGAATATGAGCCTACTGCTTCAAACATACTGGATAAACTTGTTTTCTTTCCGTCGATTCTGCCTGCAAGCATAGGGCCGCCGCTTACA
Source organism: Oscillospiraceae bacterium (assembly GCA_022769845.1). GTDB lineage: Bacteria > Bacillota > Clostridia > UMGS1810 > UMGS1810 > Qingrenia. The sequence continues at coordinate 1,406 of JALEIO010000052.1, read as the reverse complement.
AATACTGTCGGGAGGTTTGTGCGTGCTGCCGCCATTAAAAGTCCGGGAACATTCTTATCACAGTTTGGCACCATAACAAGTGCATCAAAGCCGTGTGCTAATGTCATAGCCTCGGTAGAGTCTGCAATCAGGTCACGGGTGGCGAGAGAATATTTCATTCCGTTATGTCCCATAGCTATACCGTCACACACTGCGATAGAAGGGAAAACCACGGGGGTTCCGCCTGCCATTGCGACACCGAGCTTTACAGCATCCACAATTTTATCAATATTCATATGTCCCGGAACAATCTCATTGTACGAGCTTACTATTCCAACCAGCGGTTTTGATATTTCTTCCTCAGTCAGCCCCAGAGCGTGATATAAAGCTCTGTGTGGTGCATTTTGAGGACCTTTTGTTAATTTATCACTAACCATAACAACTCTCCTTAATTGTTGATAAGCTTATCCTCATCGCTCCAGCTGTAAAGTTTACGGATATCGCTGCCAACTTTCTCACAGGAATGTTCCTTTGCAAGCTTACGCATAGCCTTAAAGTGTACCTGTGCACCTGCGTCTGACATATCGAGCAAGAAGTCTTTTGCAAATGTTCCGTCCTGAATATCAGCAAGAATTTTCTTCATAGCCTTTTTAGTATCTTCTGTGATAATTTTAGGTCCTGTGATATAATCACCGTATTCTGCGGTGTTTGAGATTGAGTATCTCATACCTTCAAAACCGCTCTGGTAGATAAGGTCAACAATAAGTTTCATTTCGTGGATACATTCAAAATATGCGTTTCTTGGATCGTAGCCGGCATCAACAAGTGTTTCATAGCCTGCCTGCATAAGTGCGCATACACCGCCGCAGAGAACTGCCTGCTCGCCAAAGAGGTCAGTCTCGGTTTCTGTTCTGAATGTGGTTTCCAGAACGCCTGCTCTTGCACCGCCGATTCCGAGAGCGTAAGCGAGACCTAAATCCCAAGCGTCGCCGGTTGCATCCTGATAAACCGCGATAAGGCAAGGAACTCCTTTGCCTGCCTGATATTCGGAGCGAACTGTGTGTCCCGGACCTTTTGGTGCAATCATAATAACGTTTACATTTTCAGGCGGTACAATGCAGCCAAAATGAATATTGAAGCCGTGAGCAAACGCAAGTGTTTTGCCTTCTGTAAGATTCGGCTCTATGCTTTCTTTATAGAGTTTTGCCTGCTTTTCATCGTTAATCAGAATCATAATGATATCTGCGTTTTTTGCCGCATCATTAGCGGTCATAACCTTGAGCCCCTGACTTTCAGCCTTTGCCCAACTTTTTGAACCTTCATAAAGTCCTACAATAACATCCACGCCGCTGTCTTTAAGATTAAGCGCATGAGCGTGGCCCTGCGAGCCATAACCGATAATTGCAACGGTTTTGCCTGCCAATTTC
>JALEIO010000025.1 GCA_022769845.1 Oscillospiraceae bacterium | reverse complement strand
GCGCGCGACAAGGGTATGCTTATTGACGCAACAAGCGGCAGACGCACAAGAGCGGTTATTATTATGGACAGCGAGCATATAATTCTTTCTGCCGTTCAGCCCGAAACTGTTGCGGGAAGGCTTGAAAAGGATTTGACGCTTTCGGGAGATGAAGAAGATGACGAATAGAAAAGGCACGCTTATTGTGCTTTCCGGTCCTTCGGGAACGGGCAAGGGCACAGTGTTGAAGCATTTTTTTGAAAATTATGCTGATGACAAAATAAAGCTATCAATATCCGCAACCACAAGAAGTCCCAGAGAGGGCGAAGTGAACGGAGTGAATTATTTTTTTGTTGAAAAAGACAAATTTGAAACAATGATTGAAAACGATATGCTGCTTGAGTGGGCGGCTTTTTGCGGAAATCATTACGGAACTCCAAAAGCGTTTGTAGACGAAAATCTTGAAAACGGCTGCGATGTTATATTGGAAATTGAAGTCCAGGGTGCGTTAAAGGTTATGGAAAAACGCCCCGACGCTGTGTTTGTTTTTATTGCTCCGCCGTCAATGGAGGAGCTTAAAAGCCGTATTGTAGGCAGAAATACCGAAACAGACGATGTTATTGATAAAAGGATGGAAACCGCAAAATGGGAGGTTAAAAACATCTCAAAATATACATACGCGGTTGTAAATGACGACATTGACAAAGCTGCAAGAAAGCTTAAAACCATTGTGGACGCCGAAAGGCTGAAGGTGGAAAAAATAAATTTACAGTTTTAATCGAAAAATTTTATCCGCATTTTGCGCTGTCTGCGGCAAAATGCAAAGCACTTAATTTTTGCAGACAGAAAGGCTATGATTTAAAATGATGATTGATCCGTCGGTTAAAAAATTAATGGAGGGTTCAAATCCTGAAAATCCGAGATTTGAAAGCCGCTATTCGCTTGTTATCGCAGCTGCAAAGCGCGCGAGAGAAATTTGCAAAACAGGAGTAAGCTTTACCGAATGTAAGTCCAACAAGCCTGTTACCGTTGCGGTTAACGAAATTGCGGAAAACAAAATAAGCTTTAAGAAAAAATCGCCCAAGGCGGAAACTATGAGTATGGATATGCTGCTTAATATGTATCTTGAAGAGGACAGAAACAAAAAAGCGCAACAGTAACTTTTATTGTAACAAAAGGAGGCTTACGGCATATGCAAAAAACAGTTGTAATGGGTATATGCGGCGGAATTGCGGCGTATAAGGCAGTGTATGCCGCAAGCAGTATGGTGAAAAAAGGCTTGAATGTTAAGGTTATTATGACAAAATCGGCAACGGAATTTGTCACGCCGCTCACCTTTCAGACAATTACCAAAAATAAAGTTATAACCGATATGTTTTCGCTTTCCGAAAACGTAACCACCGAGCATATTTCGCTTGCAAAAGAGGCGGACGTGTTTTTGATATGCCCCGCAACGGCAAATGTTATAGGGAAAATTGCGTCGGGCATTGCGGACGATTTTTTGACGACTACCGTTATGGCTACAAAAGCAAAGGTGGTTTTTGCGCCCGCTATGAATACCAATATGTACGAAAATCCTATTGTTGAGGCAAATATAAACAAGCTTAAGTATTTGCAATATGAGTTTGTCGAGCCGGAGTGCGGCATTTTGGCGTGCGGAGATTCGGGAAAGGGCAGACTTGCGGAAATTGATGATATTTTGGATAAAATAGACGAGGTTTTGTGCGATAAAAAGGATTTTGCCGGCAAAAAAGTGCTCGTTACCGCAGGCGCGACCAAGGAGGCAATTGACCCGGTAAGATATATCACAAATCATTCTACGGGAAAAATGGGTTATGCCGTTGCAAAGGCGGCAAAAATGCGCGGAGCCGACGTTACTCTTGTGTCGGGAAGCACTAATTTAAGACCTTTTTCCGGCGTCACGGTTATAAATGTTACAAGCGCCGAGTATATGTATAATGCCGTTATGGAAAAGTATCCCGATACCGATATTGTTGTAAAAGCGGCGGCAGTTGCAGATTTTACACCCGAAAAAACCGAGCACGAAAAAATAAAAAAGACGGGCGGAGAATTTATTTTGCCGCTGAAGAAAACAGAGGATATTTTAAGCAAATTGGGTGCGCTTAAGGTGAACCAGTTTTTGGTTGGATTTTGTATGGAAACAAGCAATCTTATTGAAAATGCAAAGAAAAAGCTTGAATCCAAAAATCTTGACCTTATTGCCGCAAACAGTTTAAACTGTGAAGGAGCGGGATTCGGCACTGATACAAACGTAATAACGCTTATATCGAAAGACGGAAAAGTTGAGCAATATGAAAAAATGAGCAAGTATGATGCAGCAAATATTATACTTGACAAAATATTGGAAAAATTGTAAAATCAGGCGACGTTTGTTGCCTTTTTTTAGTAAAGCGGGGTGGCGTAAAATGATATGTGAGATTGTAATAAACAATATTTCACGGCATACAGATAATATATATCATTACCTTGCGCCGGAAAAATTAAATGTTTCTGTCGGCCAGCGGGTTATAGTGCCGTTTGGCAGGGGCAATAAGCCACTTGAAGGTTATGTTTTGGGTATTTGCGATAAAAGCGAGTACAAAAATTTGAAAGAAATTTCATCGCTTGTTGATGATTATATATATTTTAACGAAAAGACCGCAGATTTGATAAAATTTTTGCATCACAGGTATTTTTCGCCTTACTGCGATATTATAAAGGCTGTTCTTCCGCGCGGAGTGTCGCTTAAAATGGTGACGGTGGTTTATCTTGCCGAAAATGACGGAGAATTTATAAAAAGCAAAGTTAAAAATTCGCTTGTAAAAGAAAGAATAATAGAAGCGCTTAAAGAAAACGGAGGAAGCTGTGAGCTTGACGAACTTTGTAAAAACATTGGACGAAAAAGCATAACGCAACCTTTAAAATCACTTTTGTCGGACGGCGTTGTTTATACAGAATTAAAAAAAGAAGAAGGTCAAAAGGACCGATATATAAAGCTGGTTTCGCTTGATATTGAGCGCGAAGAAGCATATCGGATGTGCGAAAATCTTTCAAAGCGTGCAAGAGCGCAGGCAAGGGTTATCGAAGTTTTGTGCGAAAACGAGTCGGTATCACTTTTGGAGCTTTTGGAAATTTGCGAAACGTCAAAAAGCGTTGTTGACGCATTGGAGAAAAAAGGAATTGTGAAAATTGTTGAAATTCTCCGTCCGTTTGACGAGGAGCTTATAGAGCTTAAAGAGGATAATCTGACGCTTACATATGAGCAGAAACAGGCTGTTGAAAAAATCGGAGAGAGCATTGATAACGACAGAAACAATACGTTTTTGATACACGGAGTAACAGGCAGCGGCAAAACCGAAGTTTACTTAAAGCTTATTGAAAAATGTATGAATTTGGGCAGGCAGTCGTTGTTTCTTGTTCCCGAAATATCGCTTACACCGCAAATGGTTGCACAGGTTAAGTCGCGTTTCGGCTCACACGTTGCGGTAATTCACAGTATGCTCACGGTAAGAAAGCGATATGAAGAATGGAAAAGGATAAAAGACGGAGAGGTTTTTGTGGTTGTGGGAGCGCGCTCGGCAATCTTTTCACCGCTTGAAAACCTCGGTCTTATCATAATTGACGAGGAACACGAAGGAACTTATAAATCAGAAAGCAGTCCGCGGTATCATACCATTGAGGTTGCGCGTTTTAGAGCCAAAAGCGAGGGCGCAACTCTTGTTCTGGCGTCGGCAACTCCGTCTTTTGAAAGTTATTGGCGCGCAAAAAGTGGCAAATATATTCTTATCGAACTTAAAAACAGGGTTAACAATCAAAATTTGCCCTCTGTTGCAACGGTTGATATGCGTGCAGAGCTTGAAAACGGAAATTATTCAATATTTTCACAGCGCTTAAAATCCGAAATTTCTAAAAATTTGAAAAACAGGCAGCAGACAATTTTATTTTTGAATAAAAGGGGATATTCGTCTTTTGTATCGTGTCGAAAATGCGGCTATGTTCCAAAATGTCCAAACTGCGATATTTCGCTTACCTATCATAAAAACGGCGACTTTTTGGTGTGCCATTACTGCGATTATAAAACCGAAAAGCTTAATGAATGTCCAAACTGCGGAAGCGGACAGATACGCTTTTTCGGACTTGGAACGCAAAAGGTGACAGACGAAATTTCAAAGCTGTTTCCATCGGCAACATATCTTCGTATGGACGCGGACACAACGTCGAAACGTTTTTCTCACGAGGAAATTTTAAATAAATTCCGCGATGAAAAAACAGATATTTTGGTTGGAACGCAAATGATAACAAAGGGCCTTGATTTTGAAAATGTAACGCTTGTCGGTGTTATAGCGGCAGATTTGAGCCTTTATCAGGACGATTTCCGCGCAGGCGAAAAAACGTTTTCGCTGCTCACGCAGGTTGTGGGCAGGGCAGGCAGAGGCGAAAAAGAGGGAAGAGCAGTAGTGCAGACGTACTATCCCGAAAACGAAATTTTTGAATACGCCTCAAATCAGGATTACGAAAAATTTTATCAGAACGAAATTGCGCTTCGCAGGCAGATGATGTACCCGCCTTTTTGCGAAATTATAAATTTTACATCATCGTCGGACAGCGAGCAGACGGCGTTTAACGCGCTTTTGAATTTCAGAAAAGAGCTTTTGCGTGAAATAAAAGAAAGAAATGTTAAGGCTGATGTTTTCGGCGTTCAGAAAGCGCCTATGCATAAAATAAATAACAAATACCGATTCAGGTTTATTATGAAAATGAATTATAACAGGGAAATTTACGAAAGAATACATACGATTTTAAAAAATTTGTATTCCGACAGCATAAGCATTGTTGTGGACGTAAACCCCGTTAATATGTATTAGAAAAGGAAGGAATGTTAAAATGGCAATCAGAAATATAAGAAAAATAGGCGATGAGCTTTTGCGTAAAAAAAGCAGAAAAGTTGAAAATATAGACGAGCGCATAATAACTCTTTTGGACGATATGGCAGACACGCTCAAAGAAGCTAACGGCGTAGGACTTGCCGCGCCGCAGGTGGGCGTTTTGAAAAGAGTGGTTATAATTGACGTGGGCGATGGAGTTATTGAACTTATCAATCCCGAATTTGTGAGCGTCAGCGGAAAAAAGACATCGGTTGAAGGCTGCTTGAGCGTGCCCAACCGCTGGGGTGAGGTAGAGCGTCCCGCAAAGGTTGTTGTTCGTGCCCTCAACAGACGCGGAGAAGAATTTGAAATTACTGGCGAGGAGCGTTTGGCATCCGCGCTATGCCACGAGCTTGACCATCTTGACGGTATAATTTTTGTTGACAAAGCAGTTAGGTTTATTGAGCCTGAAAGCGATGCTGAAGATGATGAATAAAAAGGACTGATTTTATTGAAAATAATGTTTATGGGAACCCCCGATTTTGCGGTTGCGTCGCTTGACGCGCTAAAGAGCAGCGGGTATGATATAATTTCGGTTGTAACGCAGCCTGACAAGAAAAAGGGCAGAGGTCACAAAATGGCGCATCCGCCTGTTTATGAGTATGCAAGGGAAAACGATATTGAAATTTTTCAGCCTGAAAATCTTAAAAAAGAGAATTTTGAAGATATTTTAAATTCGCAAAATCCCGAGCTTATAGTGGTTGCGGCATATGGAAAGATACTTCCCGAGTATGTTTTGAATTACCCGAAATACGGCTGCATAAACGTTCATGCCTCGCTTTTGCCGAAATACCGCGGAGCTGCTCCGATTCAAAGGTGTATTATAGACGGCGAGAAAAAAACGGGAATTACAATTATGCATATGGAAAAGGGCTTGGATACGGGGGATATGATACTTTCAACAGAGGTTGAAATAACCGACTGCGACAACTATGAAACGCTTCATTCAAAGCTTGCCGAAGCAGGAAAGGGTGTCTTGACAGAAGCAATAAAGCAGATTGAAAACGGCACTGCAAAGCGCATAAAGCAGGACAGCGAAAAATCGTGCTACGCTTCAATGATTGATAAGGAAACTGCAAAAATTGACTTTTCCAAAACGGCAAGAGAGATTTTCAACCTTACCCGCGGGCTTTATCCGATTCCGAAGGCATATACGTCATATGACGGCAAAATGATGAAAATTTGTTTAACAAAACCTACCTACGAGAAAAAAATCGGCGAAAACGGCGAAATTGTACGCGTTTGCAAAAATTCGTTTTTTGTTTCGTGCTCCGACTGCCTTTTGGAGGTTTTGAAAATTCAGACCGAGGGCAAAAAAGAAATGCCGGTAGCAGACTTTTTAAAGGGAAATACTATTGAAAAAGGAAAAATTTTGGGAGTGTGAAAGGTATGGACATTTACTATCTTGTTTTTATTCTTCCTGCGGTAATAATTACACTTTGGGCGCAGATTAAGGTTAAAACCACATTCAATAAATACGCAAAAATTTATTCTCAAAACGGTATAACGGCATATGACGCGGTGCGGAAAATTCTTGATGCAAACGGGCTTACAAATGTTGTAATTGAGCATATTTCAGGCTCGCTCACCGACCATTACGACCCCAAAGAGAGAGTTATACGCCTGTCTGATTCGGTTTATTCCAGTATGAGTGTTGCTTCAATAGGCGTTGCGGCGCACGAGGCGGGCCATGCAATACAGCACGCAAAAAGTTATGCTCCGCTTGCGCTTCGCAATACGGTTTATCCAGTTGTGAATATCTCGTCGCAGGCTGCAATTCCGCTTATATTTATAGGATTTTTAATTAATTCGCTAAACCTTGTATATCTTGGAATTATACTGTTTTCGGCGGTGGTGCTATTTCAGCTTATCACGCTGCCGGTAGAATTTAACGCGAGCGGACGCGCTCTTAAAATTCTTAAAGATTATAATATTTTATCAGCCAACGAGCTTGGCGGCGCGAAAAGGGTATTGTCCGCGGCGGCTATGACATACGTTGCCTCTGCGCTTGTTGCGGCGGCGCAGCTTTTAAGATTTGTGCTTATGGCGAGGAGAAGGGATTAATGCAAAACGCACGAAATATTGCACTTACGGCGCTTTATAACATCGAAAAGAAAAGCGCCTACATAAACGTTGAGCTTAAAAAATGCCTTGACAATGCTGAAATGTCACCGGCGGACAAACGTCTTGTTACCGAAAT
>JALEIO010000008.1 GCA_022769845.1 Oscillospiraceae bacterium | reverse complement strand
TGTTTTTGTCAAAAACCTTGCACTTTGTGTCGGCTATCGTCTCCCGACAGCCGACACAAACAGTCAGTCAATCAATGTCGTGAACCTAAAAATAGCATTTCTGTTTTTAGGTGTGAAATTGTAAATTTCACACAAATGGTTTCGCAAAACCATTTGTTCAGTAGACATTATATTAAAATTTATAAATTTTTTTCGGAGGACGAAATTGCCGCCATAATGCCAAGCATTATAAAGCTTGATATTATAGAGCTTCCGCCGTAGCTTACAAACGGGAGCGTTATACCGGTAAGAGGTATCATTTTTATAACGCCTCCGATTATGATAAATGTTTGAAATCCGAATACTGTTGTCAGAAGTATTGCCACTGCCTTATAAAAATCGTTGTTGGTTTTGAGCGCTATTTTAACGCCGCGGTATGTGAAAATGAAGTAGCACATTATGACTGCAATGCCTGTGAACAAGCCCATTTCTTCACATATTGCCGAAAATATGAAATCGGAATGACTCTCGGGAATACTTGTCGGAGAGCCTTGCCCAAGTCCGCTGCCAAAAAATCCGCCCGAAACAATCGCAAAAAGCGACTGCGCAATTTGATAGCCCTTTCCCTGCATATCGGTCCACGGGTCAAGCCAAATGTGCACTCTTGTTGAAATCTGGTCGGTGAAAAAATACCCCAAAATGCCGATAAACGCTGACATAATGCCGTTTACCAAAACAAGCTTTAAGCTTTTGTCATATATAAACATTGCCACAAAATATGTTAAAAAGAATAAAAGCGCAGTGCCCCATTCGTTTAAAATCGCGAAAAATCCAACACATCCGTAAACGTATGCCGAAAGCAGCAAATCTCCGGTTTTAAAGCCAAACCGCACGGTGTTAAAAAAATGGTTGTCCGGTGTTTTTTTTGATATAAAGCACGCAAGGGTAAAAACATAAAAAATCTTTATTATTTCGGACGGCTGAATTGTAAGGGAGCCGATTTTTATCCAGTTTTTCGCACCCTTTATGCTTGAGCCGAAAATAAGAGTAATAAAAAACAGAACAAAGGTCATAGCCGCATAAAAAACCAAAAGCCTGTCCCAAACTTTTATAAAGCGCATAAAAATATACGAAATCAAAAAAAGTCCGATTCCTATAAAAAACCATGCCGTCTGTTTGCGTCCGTATGAGGCAAAGTCAATTCTAAAAAGCATTATAAGACCTATGCTCACCAAAAATGCCGCGATTAAATAAAGATATACGTCGCCGAGCTTAAATGCGGCCATAAGAAAGTAGATCAGCATTACCGCACCGAAAAATATAAGCGCCGAAAATGCCGCGTCTTTTTGCAGTGCCAAATCATCGGTCATAAGAATAAATGAGCCAAAGCCGCAAAGGTCAATCAGAAAAAGAAACATGGGAGGCTTGAGTTTAAACCTCATCATTTTCATCACCGCCCTTTGCGTTATCCAAAACCTCAACGAACAAAAAACTTAATCCGCCGAACGAAATTTTATCTCCGTCCTTTATTCGTACGGGTTTTTCAAGCACCTGCTTATCACCGACGAACGTGCCGTTTGTACTGCCCAAATCTTCAAGGTAAAATTTATCTTTATAAAGAAAAATCCGCGCGTGAACTTTAGACAAAAACGGACAGTTTATTCTGATTGTGCAGCTTTTTTTTCTTCCGATTGTAACCTCCTCGCCAATACCGTAGCTCTCGTAAACCTTAAAATTTAAATCTTCCCTAAGATTTATAAGCTTAAGATACGCATATGCGTCCTCTACCGTTTTAAGATAGCGCGAGGTGTCGGTTATATCAAGATAAATCAGCTTTGTTACGCTTGCGATAAACAAAAACACCAAAATTACAAACACATATTTAAGTATGAATAAAATCAGTTCAACGCTAATCATTTAAGCCTCCAAAAAGCCTTTAATATCCAAAACTGTCGGTAAGCGAATCGTCGTTTTTAATCCAATCCGAAACGTTTATAATTTTATATTGGTCACATTTTTCGCGAACTATAACCTCTTTAATTCCCGCATTTATAATCATTCTTTTGCACATTGCGCAGGAGGACGCATTTTCAACGTATTCGCCGGTACGCGCGTTCATACCTACAAGATAAAGTGTTGCGTCAAGCATTTGCGAGCGTGGAGCGGAGATTATTGCGTTTGCCTCGGAATGTACGCTTCGGCAAAGTTCGTATCGCTCGCCGCGCGGAATGTTAAGCTTTTCACGCATACAAAACCCCAAATCAATGCAGTTTTTACGCCCTCTGGGCGCTCCCGAATAGCCTGTTGAAATAATTTCATCGTTTTTAACAATTATGCTGCCCCAGTTGCGTCGTATGCAGGTGCCGCGCTTTGAAACAGCCTCGGCAATGTCGAGATAATAGTTGATTTTATCGCGTCTGTTTTGCATATTAACCTCCCGGATATTAGTTTTTTATCTTCTTTTTAATATCGTTTGCAAGAAGTATTTGCTCCTTTGCATTTTCGCGTGTTAGGTCGGTGATAACCTCGCCGCCTAAAATTCGGGCAATTTCCAAAATTCGGTTTTCACCGTCAATGGTCATAATTTCAGTTTTTGTTCTGCCGTTTTCCGTTTTCTTTTCAATTAAAAAATGCTTGTCTGCAAGCGACGCAATCTGCGCAAGATGAGTTATGCAGATAACCTGCGCGCTTTTTGTCATTTTATAAAGCTTTTCGCCTATTTTCTGCGCTGTTTTGCCGCTTACACCTGTGTCAACCTCGTCAAAAATCAACGTTTCGGCGCTTTTTCCACCCGTTATAACGCTCTTTATTGCAAGTATAATTCGTGAAAGCTCGCCGCCTGAAGCAATTTTGGAAAGCGGCTTGGGTAGCTCGCCGAGATTTGTGCTGATTAAAAATTCAACGTCATCTTTTCCTGAATTTGAAAATTCTGTATCTTCAATTTTTACTTCGAATACAGTCTTTGCCATTTCAAGATCGCAAAGCTCGGCGCATATTTTTTCGCTTAAAATTTTTGCATTTTCCTTGCGGAGAAGTGATAGTTTTTCAGCCTTTTCAAGCCGTGAAAGTTCAAGCTCTTTAAGCTTTTCGGATAAAAATTTAATCTGTTCTTCGCTGTGCTCAATTTCGGCATATTCTTTTTTGATTTTTTCAAGATATTTTAAAACATCGCCTACGCTTACGCCATATTTGCGCTTTAAATTGTAAATAACGTCCAGCCGTTCTTCAATTTCGTTAAGCTCATATTCGTTACATTCCAAACTGTCGGCGAATTTTTTAATAGCGTGCGAGTTGTCCGAAATTATGTAGGTAACGTCGGTAAGCTCCTTGCAAACCGTATCCATATCAGAGTTAAATTCGGTAATCTGCTCAATAAGCTTAACCGCCTCCCAAATAAGGTCGTGCGCCGAATTTCCCGTTTCTTCTCCGTCATAAAGCTTGTCAAACGCCGCCAAGCAGTTTTCCGATATTTTCTGCGCGTTTGCAAGAAAATTTCGGCGTTCGGTGAGGTCGTCCTCCTCATTCAAAGAAAGATTTGCAACTTCAATTTCTTCAATCTGATATTTTAACAAATCCATTCGCCGCTCTTTTTCGGTTTCATCTGTATTAAGCTTTTCGAGTTTAGATTTAACGTCTTGATATTCTGCGTGAACCTTTTTGTATTCTTCAAGCGCGTCTTTAAGCTTATCACCGCCGAAATCATCCAAAAATCCCAAATGGCTTTTTTTGACAAGCAGCGATGTGGAATCGTGCTGACCGTGAATGTTTACAAAATATTCGCCTATTGATTTGAGCATTGAAAGCGTAATGGGGCTGCCGTTTATTCGGACGCTGTTTTTTCCGTCAAGATTAAATTCGCGCGAAATCATAATTTCGTTTTCGTCGAAATCAATACCGATAATGTCACAAATTTCGTTTTTGATTTCGTCAGATACGGTAAAAATTCCGTCCACACGCGCGCTTTGCTCGCCGGTGCGGATAAGCTCTTTTGACGCGCGCTCGCCCTTCAAAATGTTGAGCGAATTTATAATTATAGACTTTCCGGCACCGGTTTCGCCGGTTAAAATGTTAAATCCGTCTGAAAAATCAATCTGCGCTCTGTCGATAACCGCAATGTTTTTTATGCTTAAATGAGTAAGCATTATTTCTCACCCCTTATGATATAAATCTTGACAGCTTAACCGCCAGCTGTTTTGCGCTTTTTTCATTGCGCACAACTATCATAATTGTGTCATCTCCCGCGATTGAGCCGACTATTTCGTCCCACACAAACGAATCTATAGCAGCCGCAACCGCCTGTGCTGCGCCGGTAAAGGTTTTTACAACAACGATGTTAATTGCATAGTCAACGCTCACAAGGCATTGTGAAAAAACTGCGTTCATCTTTTCGCTGATATTGATTTCGGGAAGCTTTGCCGCTGCATATTTATACGTTCCGTCAGGCAGCATAAGCTTTGTAATGCGAAGCTCCTGCAAATCTCTTGACGTTGTAGCCTGTGTCACGTTAAAGCCCGATTCGTTTAAAATACGCACTATTTCGTCCTGTGTGGATACAGTATTTTCCGATATGATTTCAAGTATTTTTGCCTGTCTTTCGCTTTTGGTCATTTTTGGTATTTCCTTTCATTTAAACATCGTTTTGCTTGCCGCGATCATAAAGCTTTTTTTTAAGAACATCATAAAAGCTTAAATCCGAAAGCTTTATAAGTGCGGTTTTGTAGTTTGATTTGCATATTTTTATAACATCGCCGTCCTCCAAATCAAACCCTTCCTGACCGTCAATTGTGAGAATAGAGTGACGTGCGGTTTTTTCTCTTAAACGGATTTTAACCGTTTTTTCGCTCGGAAGAATAATTGAACGCGCCGTTAAAGAATGGGGGCAGATAGGAGTTATGAGCATAACGTCAAGTGTGCTGTCAACAAGCGGCCCGCCGGCAGAGAGCGAATATGCCGTGGAGCCTGTGGGAGTGGAGGCAATAACGCCGTCTGCCGAATAGCTGTCAAGCTTTGTTCCGTCCACAAAAATTTCAACGTCAACCATTCTTTTGAAGGAATTGCAGGAAATAACCACATCGTTTAGCGCATTAAATTTTGCAATTCGCTGGCCGCTTCGTTCAACGCAGGCATAAAGCATACTTCTCATTTCGAGAGTATATTTTTCGTCAATAAGCAAGGCAAGATATTTTTCAATGCTGTCTTTTTCTATTTCTGCCAAAAAACCCACACGCCCCATATTTATGCCGAGAATAGGGGTTCTTCGCTTGCAAACCTTGCGCGCTGTGCGAAGAATTGTTCCGTCGCCGCCGAGAACGATTATTATGTCGGCTGATTTGAGCGCAATGTCCTCGTTTGTGTATTTTATGCCGTCTATATGCATATTTATGTGGCTTATAACGTTAAACTTATCTTTTATTATATTGTAAACCTTTTCAGCGGTTTTAAAGTCTCTGTCCTTTTTCGCGTTGGATAAAATCGCAACAGTTTTCATATGACCAATCCTTAATGTATATTTACAAAATTCATAAGTTTATTAAATTATACACTTTTTTATTAATTTATGCAATAGTTATTTGAAAATTATGCAAAAAAACAACCGCAATTTTATGCGGTTGTTAAAAATTAACTTTATTCTATGCCATAAGATTATATATTTCAAAAATTTTGTCCTCATCAAGCGTGACTATTCCCGGCAGAGTGCGTTTTCCGTCGAAGGTGCAGCGATTTGCGAGTTTTTTGAAATTTTCGTTGCCGATATTAAACTCTGAAAGGCGGGTGGGCATACCAAGCGATTTAAAGAAATCTTCCGTTGCGGCTATGCCTTCAAAAGCAGTTTTTTCAGGATTTTCCTTATCAATTTCAATATTCCACACATTTTTTGCAAAACGGCAGAATTTGTCAATATCATATTTGCAGACATATTTTGCCCACGCGGGGAATACCGCTGCCAACCCGGCACCGTGTGCTACAAAATCGTACATTCCGCTGATTTCGTGCTCAAGCTGGTGACATGGCATAAACACATTTTTTCCTGCGCCGGTAAGGTCGTTGTGCGAAAGAGAGCCTGCCCACATAAGAGTTGCGCGCGCGTCGTAGTCATTTGGATTTTCCATTGCGGCTTTGCCCGCCTTTATTACGCTTTTTAAAAGTCCTTCGGCAATTTCATCGGTAAGCGGCATATACGTCGGAAGTGAAAAATATCGCTCCAGCGTATGCATCATAATGTCTACAATGCCGCACGCGGTTTGATATTTGTTTACGCTGAAGGTCAAACACGGATTAAGTATCGCAAAAAGCGGACGGTGCTCGGGAGAATTTACGCCGCGCTTTGTCTGCGTTTCATCGTTGGTTATAACCGCAGATGAGCTCATTTCGCTGCCCGAGGCGCTTATAGTAAGCACAACGCCTACAGGCAGGCCTTTTTGCGGTGGAATTTTTTTGTCGTAAAAATCCCATACGTCACCATCATAGCATACGCCGTCGGCAATAACCTTTGCCGAATCGATAACCGAGCCGCCGCCGACTGCCAGAATAAAGTCGATTTTATTATTTTTGCAGACTTCAATTCCCTTTCTTACAAGCGAAAGCTTTGGATTAGGCTCAACGCCGCCAAGCTCGGTAAATTTGATGTTGTTCTTTTTGAGCGAATTAACGATTTCATCATACAGACCCGACTTTTTTATGCTTCCCTTTCCGTAATGAAAAAGAATGTTTTTAAAGCCGTATTCCGCAATTTTTTCGCCGATTAAAAGGTGAGTGTCTTTGCCGAAAAACACTTTTGTCGGCGTGTAAAATTCAAAGTTATTCATAATATTTTCTCCGTTTTAGTTTCCGGCAAGCTTCATAAGAAGCTCGTTGCTGCGCTTGATAAACGCTGTCATATCATCGCCCGAAAGCGTTTTGTGCGAAAGACGCGCCATATCGTAAATTTGCTTTGCCAAAAGTGTTTTTGTTTCGTCGTCAGATAATTCGCAGAGCTTTAATACAAGCGGATTTTTGCTGTTTACAACAAAGGTTTCGCCCGGCTTTGGAGCGCCGAAATCCATATTGCCGAACATTTTTGACATTTCCGCCATTCGCCTCTCCTCCTCGGAGAGAACAAACAAGGCTGAAACATCGTCAGATTTTAAAGGCGATACTTCAATTTTTGCGTCCTTGTCCAAAACGCTTTTGAAAATGTCGGTTATTTTGTTTTTAAGGCTTTCCTCGCTTTCGACATTGTCCTTCAAATTATCGCATATAAACGAGTCTACGCGCTTAAACTTAATGTCGGAATTCTTGTATTCAAGATAGCTTACAAAGTGATTGTCCAGCATATCGGGCAGCAGTACAGGAGTGATTCCTTCTTCCTTTAAAAGGTTGATATACTGCATCTGTGCGTCCTTGTCGGTAACATAGTAAATCTCTTTTACACCTGCGTCTGCAAAGTCTTTGAGAGTTTTGTAGTTGCCGTCAATATCTTTGAAAATAAGAATATCCTTAACTCTTTCGTAAAATTTATCGTCACGCAGACATCCGTATTTTACAAACGGATTGATGTCGTCCCAATACTTTTCATATAATTCCTTTTCTGTTTTGAACAGCGAATTCAGCTTGTCCGCAACCTTTTTTGTGATGTGATTTGACACCTTTGTTACATAACCGTCGTTTTGCAAAAAGCTTCGCGAAACGTTAAGCGGCAAATCGGGACAGTCGATAACGCCCTTTAACAGCATAAGGTATTCGGGAATAACTTCTTTTATATTGTCCGCGATAAACACCTGATTGTTGAAAAGTTTAATCTGACCTTCGATGCTCTGAAGCTCGTGGTTAAGCTTTGGAAAGTATAAAATTCCCTTTAAATTAAACGGAAAATCAACATTTAGATGAATGTGGAAAAGAGGCTCGTTAAAGTCCATAAACACCTTATGATAGAAGTCTTTATACTCTTCCTCGGTGCAGTCGTTCGGGTTTTTGAGCCACAAAGGATGCGTGTCGTTGATAGGGGTGTTTTTGTCTTCTTCGCCCTCCTTAACTTCTTTTTCTTCATTGATAAGATAGATGTTTACAGGCAGGAAGCCGCAGTATTTTATAAGAGTTTTTCTAACCGTAACAATGTCTAAAAATTCCTCGCTGTCCTCGTTTAAGTGGAGTGTTATGACGGTTCCGCGCGTTTCTTTTGTGCCGTCCTCAATGTCAAATTCAGTGCCGCCGTCACTTTCCCAGTGAACGCTTTTTGCGCCGTCCGCATATGAAAGTGTATCGATTTCAACACTTTTTGACACCATAAATGCCGAATAGAAGCCAAGGCCGAAATGTCCTATGATTTCGCCCTCTTTATCCTTGGATTGTTCGTATTTTTCAATAAAATCCTCCGCACCCGAAAACGCAACCTGGTTTATGTATTTATCCACTTCTTCGGCGGTCATACCAATTCCGTTGTCGCACACCTTTAATGTTTTGTTGGTTTTATTTACAATAACGTCAATTTTAAATTCTTCGTTATCGGCTATATTCGCCTCGCCGATTGCCGCAAGCTTTTTAAGCTTCATAATCGCGTCCTGCGCGTTTGAAACAATTTCTCTCAAAAAAATGTCCTTGTCTGAATAAAGCCATTTTTTTATTATCGGAAGAAGATTTTCCGTATTTACTTTAATACTGCCTTTACTCATATTTAGTCCCTCCAAAAATTTCGTTAAAGTATATTATAGCATTGTTATACAAAAAAATCAAGTTTAGGCATAATTTTTCACTCATTTTTCACTTGCTTTTCACAAGACCGTACTTTATTTTTACGCGCTCTAATTTATCTATCATCGGTTCGGAGATAAACCACATAAAAAATGCGGTTGAAACTGCGTGCACAAGGTCAAACGGAAACCCCAGCCAGTATGAAGAAATTATAAGCTTTGCGGTCGGATAAGGCTGATACATAATTACCGAGGCAGGGTTCATTATTCCTCCGTAGATTATAAGCGCAGCAAAAAATCCAAACACAGTGAGCGAAAGTTTTGTTTTCGGCAAAAGCGATTTTTGGTAAATAATTCCCGATATAAAGCCAACCAGACCGAGTGCAAACATTTGCCACGGCGTCCACGGACCCTGCGAAAAGAAAAAGTTTGACACAAAGCCCGATACCGCGCCGACCAGAAAGCCCGTTTCGCCGCCGAAGCATACAGCCGAAATTATAATTATTGCTAAAATTGGCTTAAACTGAGGAAGCATATAAAAAGCCGTTCGCCCGGCTACCGCAAGCGCACACAAAACGCTTATTATAACAATTTCGCGAGCCTGCGGCTTTCGTCCTTCAAACACCATTATAAAGGGTAAAAGCGTTTCTAAAATTACCGCAAGACTGATAAAATAAAATTTTCTGTCTCCGAGAAGATAAACGCCTGCAATTACTGTAAGCGGCACTGCTAAAAGCACAAAAACGGAGGAAAAAACTGTGCGTTTGGTTAGCTTTTCGCTGCCGGATTTTGCGTTTTCTATGCCGATTTTCTTTTGCGGAATAAAAAATGCAAGCGACGCCTCAAGAAGAAGTATGCTTAAAATTTGGGGCATACCTTCGCCGGTGCTTCCGAAAAGACTTGAAAAAAACGGCTTGGTATAAAGCGGAAAAACAAGCGTTAATAAAAATAAAACCGCAAACAAAGAGCCAAACACAATTCTTATGGGTGATATGTGCCTTTTTTGTTTTTGCTTTTCGCTTTTTTTGCTTTGAGTATGTGTTTTTAAAAGAGGTTTTGTTGTTTCATTTTCGATTTTTGCATTTTTAACCTTGCCGCCGAGCGCAAAAATTATGTCGTTTTCCAAAACTGCATTGTCTATTATTTTGCGCGACATTCTGTTTGCGGCGGTGGTGTAAAAGCTTTTGCCGCCGAAAAATTTTCGCGGTTCATCCTCGGAGGTTATCTGTCCGTCAAAAAACATAGCGCATCGGTCGGCGTATTTTGCGCAGAATTCAATATCGTGCGATACTGTGATTATGGTTATGCCGCTTTTTTGCATATTTTTTAAAAGCTCGGCAAGCTTTTCTTTAAAATGCGCGTCCAGTCCCTTTGTAGGTTCATCCAAAAGCAGAATATCGGGGTCGGTTAAAAGCACCTTTGCAAGCGCCGCCCTTTGCTGTTCGCCGCCCGACAAGTCATAAGGATGACGGTCGAGAAGGGGGGAGAGATTGCAGAAATCAATGATATTTTCAAGCTTTTGTGCGCGGTTTGGAGTGTTTTTAGGTAAAATTTCGCACAAATCATCACGCACCGTTTTTTTCACAAAAAGCGTTTGCGGATTTTGCGCAAGATACACTATTTTTTTATTGCCGTAAATATTTATTTTGCCGCGATACGGCGAAAAAAGTCCTGCACTGACGGCAAGAAATGTGCTTTTGCCCGCACCGTTGCCGCCGAGAACGGCATAATGCTCGCCTTCAAAAATTTTTGCCGATAACCCCTTTAAAACGTCGGGCAGGTTTTTTTCATAGCGAAACCAAACGTTTTTAAGCTCGATTGCGGCATTCTTGCTTTTAGGTGAATTTTCTGTGTTTGTTATATGGTTAATTACTTCTTTTTTACCCAGCCAATCGCGCCCTTCACGCACGGTAAGCGGCATACAGCCTTCACTTTCTTCACTTTCAACTGCGGAAAATATTCTTGCCGGGGTAGGCAGTGCAAGCGTCATATCGCTTTTTATTTCATAAAGTTTTTTGCACACCGCCTTCGGAGTGCCGTGTGCAATAACTTCGCCGTTCTCCATTACAACAACTTTGTCTGACAGGTTGAATACCTCCTCCAGACGGTGTTCGGTAAGTATTACTGTTGTGCCGAGTTCTTTGTTTATATTGGAAACGTTTTGCAGAAATTCGCGTGCCGCAATGGGGTCAAGCTGGCTTGTAGGCTCGTCCAGAATTAAAAGCGACGGCTGCAAAACCATAATTGACGCAAGGTTTAAAAGCTGTTTTTGACCGCCCGAAAGAAATTCGGTTTTTTGATAAAACCAGTCGGATATGCCGAAAAATGCCGCAGTTTCGGCAACACGCGCGCGTATTTCGTTTGACGTATATCCAAGGCTTTCAAGACCGAACGCAAGCTCGTGCCACACTTTGTCTGTGGCAATCTGATTATCTGCGCTCTGCATAACAAAGCCGATTTTTTCGGTTTGCTCACGACTTGAAAGCTTAAAAACATCTTGCCCTTCAAAGGCTATTTTGCCGCATCTTTCTCCGCAGGGAGCAATGGGCGGCTTAAGGTGTCTTAAAAGCGTCGATTTTCCGCATCCCGATTTTCCGCAGATAGTGATAAATTCGCCTTTTTCCACTGTAAGAAAAATGTTTTTAAGGCTTGGCTCTGCGTTTGACGGATATGTAAATGTCAGATTTTCGATTTTAATGCTTTCCATTGCAAAGCCTCCTTTGTTTCTATGATGACCGGCGTTATGCAAAGTAGAAAATACGCCGTAAAAATGCTTGCTGAAAGCGGGGTGGACGGTGTGGATTTTATGTGAGGGTAATACGAAAAATCAATTATTCCGTATATCTTTCCAAAAATGACATATGCCGAAAAAATAAAAATCCACAAAATCCAGAAAAAATCGCGCGGCGTAAAACGATAATTTGAATAAGCGCTTCGGTTTTGAAGTCCGTATCCTCGGCATTTCATACTGTCTGCCGTTTCAATCGCATTTTCCAAGCTCCAGGTAACCATTGCCGACAAAACAGAAAGTCCGTTTTTTATGCGTCTTATGACGCCGTCTTGAGCATTGTCAGCACCTATGCCTTTTCGCGCGAGCGATATTTTTTTAATCTGCGCTTTGTATCGCGGAACAAAACGAAGGCACATTGACAGTATGAGCGACATGGACGGCATAATTCTGCCTGAAAGATATATAATTTTATCGCTTGTAATAACGGTGTTAAAGGACGAAAACCAGGTTATCACCGTTATGAGCATAACTGACGATGAAACACCGTAGAAAATTGATTCCAGCGTAAGAGGATTGCCGCTTGGAAGATAGGCAAGAATTGTTACTCCCTCGTGGCTGAATGTGGGCGTTATGAGCGCAGCAAGAATAAATGCGGGAAACATATACAAAAGATTGAATTTTACGCTTTTTCTGCCGATTGCAAGTACCTGGTTCAAAATAGCGCACACAAACGAAACCGCAAGGCATATTGGGTGCATAAATACCATTGCAAAGCCGATTACCGCAAAAAAATATAAAAAATTTACAAGCGGATGAAGCTTTTTAAACTCGTTCATTTTTTTTGCCCTCCGCTGTAATTTTCTGCGCCTACGTCGCGCCCGAGATTGCAGCTATAAACCCATTCCACCTTATCGCCGTCCTTTAGCTGATAGCGCGAGCAGCCGTAGTTCGGAAACCAGTCGTTTACCTTATACATCCACCCCGAAAGCGAGCCACAGTCAAATTCGTAAATATTGGCAATACCTTCAATGTAAGCACTGTTATAGATGGGTGTATTTACAAATTCCAAATGTATTTTGTTTTTTTTCATTTCACGCACAAGGAGATTAAAAACGCTTTCTCCTTCGTAGAATACGGCGGATTTTTCCGCTAAAATAATGCCGTCTTTGGGCACTATGTCAATTTTGTTTTTGTCAAAATATTCAATGTTGTTTAAAATTGTTTTGCAGCTTACCGAAATGGTGCAGGAGAACGCCTTTTTTGATATAACGGCTTCTTCAGGCTCAACAGGCGCAGGTTTTCCCTCCGAAACCGGCTCGGTTTGGTATATGTCATTTTTTGTTTCGGCATTGGTTTCGTTTGAGGTTTTTTCTGTATAATCAGCCTTTTCATCTTTTTTTTCATTTGACTTTTCCCGGGATTGCGCTTTTTCGTCCGCTTTAATTATTTCCGGCTTTTCTTTGGGCGTGTTTTCTATATTTTCCGATGCCGAAGTTTTTTTGTCATTTGTGTCTGCGCCGCTAAGATTCGGTGCGTTTCCTCCCCACCAAAACGTAAATATCAGCACTGCAGCAACAAGAACCGAAACAATAATTTTACCTTTATATTTTTTCATATCTTACCTCGTAAAAATTTTATAGCTTAATTAATGTCAAATAAGGACTGCTTTTGACAGCCCTTATTTATTAAAATATTAATTTTGATTTGCTTGGTTTTCACAAAATCGCATAAGAATCATTGCAATCTGCGCGCGCGTTGCGCTGTTGTGCGGATTAACCGTGCTTGGTGTTTCGCCCTGTATAATGCCCGCTTTAACTGCCCACGAAACTGCCGTAAGTGCATAATCCGATATGTGTTTATAATCATCATAAGATGAAATGCTTGTATTTTTATCCGCAGACACATCAAGATTTTTCTTTTGCATATACCGATACAAAATTACCGCAAGCTGTTCGCGCGTTATAGGCTCATCCGTGCCGAACAAACCGTCGGAAACCCCCGAAATAATGCCCTCGGACGCTGCCCAGCGCACTGCTTCTTCATACCAGCTGCCGCCTTTAATATCATTAAATTTCAGTGCATAGTTTACAACGGGAGAATTTTCTATTCTCCACAAAACAGTTACCAGCATTGCCCTTGACATATTGCTATCCGGCTCAAAATCTTTTCCGGTACCTTTCATAAGACCTTTTTCGTAAACGTATTTTACTGCGTCATAATACCAGTCTCCGCTTTTTACATCGCCGAAGGTATCGTTTGCAAATGTTTTGTTTTCTTCGGTTGTATTCGGCAAGCTTCCTTGAGTAACTTTTGTTGTTCCTTTTGAGGGCGAAGGGTCATCCCATTTTTCGTAATTGTCCTCTTTGTCGTAATCGTCGGTGTAGAACCATTCGATGATATCGCCGTTTGAAAGTGTTCTGGAATCATAGCCTTCGTTTGCAATTTTGCCGTTGTAACGGTACATCCAGCCCGATTTGGGGCCATTGTCAAATTCTCCTATTTTGTTGATTACAGAAATATAGGTGGCGTTTGCGGTAAAGTCGAAGCCTAGGTTGTTAAGTATTAGTTCCGTAACGTATTTTACGGTAGAATTTTTTGGAACAGTAACATCTTTTGCCTTAATCCATACAGGATTTGTATGGTTTCCGGTGTATGTTTCGGTTTTTTTGTCGTAGTGAATTACATCGCCCGTAAGCGAAAATTTTACTGTTATGTCATCATCCGTCACAGAGGATGAGCCGCTTTTTCTGTTTATCGTCAAAGAGTATATTTTTTCGTTTTCGCCGTTTTCGGATTTTACCTTTACGCTAAAGGAATTTATTCCGTCAGAAAGATTAATAAGACCGCTCTGCTCATTGTTTGCAACGGTTATATCTTTTGAAAGACTGCCGCCCGAAACTGTAACAGACGCTTTTTTGCCAACGGTTGACGGAGTAAGCCTAACTGCTGCTACACCGCTTGAAACGTTAAGGGAAAGCGCGTTTTCGCTGTCGGGAGCAACCGAAATATCTCCGGGCGAAAAGGTTAATGACGCAAGGTCGGCAACACTTTCGCTGCCGGGAATGTTGCTTACGTTAACGATGTATATAACAGGCTCTTTTTTGCCCTCTTGAACGATAATTCTAACCTTTTCGGCAGAAGGAATTATGCATTTTTCTCCCGATTCGGCTCTTGTGTTGGAAATGTAGATGTTAGCATCGGGCGCTGTCGGAACTAATTCAAGCACGGTCTGTTTTTCCGCGTCAAAGTCATAGGTGAATTTGCCGTCTTCAAGCAAAATGTTTTTTCCGTTTATAGAAAGCGCTGAAAGAGGAGATGTAACTCCAACGTCCCCGATGTCTGCTTCGGCGCGTAGTATGGCTGATATTTCAGGAGATTTTTCGCCCGTTGAGCTGCCATAGCTTAAGGTTGGGTTATATACCTTTATATAGCTTATTTCGTCAAGCTGAACAGGATTGTGATTTTCGTCTACCGCCCACGATATGTCAAATCCGTCGCCGTTGTATTCTTTTTCGTGATTTGACACATACGGATTTGCCGCAGCATTGCTCAAAACTGCGTCTTTTGCACTGTGGCTGTCGGCATATCCGAACGGATAAAAGCCTGAATCAATCATAGTTCCCGTAAATGAAACGGTTTTATTTGTGTACGTTTCGTTTTTGCCTATTCCTTGCTGAAATTGGCTGTAATAACTCGGATTGGGATAGTACGGCTGATTATGATTTTGGCTTTTTTGAATAATGCCGCTTTCGCCGTCACTGTTTGTCCATGCAGTGTCCGCCGCCGCGCTGAAGGATGTATCGCCGTTTGTGTAGGTTACGGTTAAATTATGACGCGCGGTTGTGTTGTAGTATTCGCTTCCGGCAAGCTCATACCAGGTTGCGCCGTCCTTTGACACCATAACCGCCGCTGGCTCTGCCGCGCTGACGGCAGTTGTGCCGTCACCGTTTTTAAAGCAGTTTCCGAAAATGATAAAGTCAATTCCGTAAGGATTTTTACTGTCATTTACAATAGGAGAGTCGTATTTGTATACTGCGTATCCGCCGTATGCGCCAAGCGTAATCTCGCCCGAATTGGAAATAACGGCATTGGGGTTTTGGTATGTTTCAATATTTACAAACTGACCCGGCGCGGGCAGGTAGCTTTCCGACGCGCTCGGAGAAGAGGCAGGCAGTCTGTTAAGAATAATGACGTAGCCCTGGCTTTCATTCACGCCGTTTACGTCTTGGGAAATATATACAAACGCAGTAAGCTTTTCGCTGTTTCCAACATATATATCAATAGGCTCACCGGATTTTCCGTTATATGTTTCATCACCGATTTTTACTGTTATATCGGCATTTATATTTGTTTGGAAAGCGGCGCTTATTTTCTCTGCACTGCTTATAAATGCCATTCTGCCCGTCCAGTCGCTTCCGTCTGTTTTAAGCGGTGCTGAAAGGCTTGCTCCCGAAAGGGAAATATCGTTAATCACAAGCATTTCTTTACGGTGAACAATTATTTTGTAATCAAAAGTTTCGCCGTCTTTTGATGCTGAAACAACAATCTCGTTATCGCCTGTGTTAAGCGGAATTATATCAGATTCTTTTCCGCTTTGCACCGTAGCACCGTTAACCGTTATTTCTGCTCCTGCCGCAGTAGGCTTAACTTTTATTTGATCGCGGAAATAGTTTACGGTATAATCATATACCCCCGCATTGTCACCCGATACAAATGCAGGCGACAAGATTTCTTCTTTTGCGCTCAAATCGGCTGTTTGATTGTTTTTAACGCCGCCGCTTGAAGATAACGCCGTTATATCAAGCTTTGTAACTGGTTTTGTCTTTGATGTCTTTTTAACGGTTAAGGTGTATATTTTTGTTTTTTCGGCTTGAATACTTTCTGCGGGTGCGGTTACTGTAATTTTTATAACAGAATCGCTCACATTATCGGGAAGATAGCATAAAATGCCGCTTTCTGTAAGCTTTGTGCCTTTTGTGTTAAGCGTGCCGCTATTTGCGTTTGCAAGAGTACTGTAATATGACGTAATTTTAACGTCCGCGCTGTTTATGACAGCCTTTCCCGCAAGCTTTATTGACTGTGCTCCGTTTATTTCAACGGTGTAATCGGTTTTGTCCTTGTCAAATTCAATATCCTTGCCTTCGGGAGCTAAAATTTTAAGCTCGCTTATTTTTGTGTCATCCTCGGAGGAAAGCGGCAAATCAATAATAACATTATCGCTCGGCATATTTGTTGTTACTGCTATTGTACCGCTTTGCGTAATGTGATTTTCCATTTCGGCGGTATAGCTAAAGGATTGATTTGTGCCTGTTGCCGAGGTGTGAAGAGCGCACAGATATAGGTCATAGCCGTCGGGTGCGTCATCTTGCTTAACAATATATTTTTCGTCAACGTTTTTGTTGTAATAGCTGTCTTTTATAGAAAGGGATGCACCTTTTGTTACCTGAAAAGGCACATAAACCGTGTCAAACGCAGGAACGGTTAAGGTGTATTCCGCATTTTTTGAAACGGCGGTGTCCGAATTTGACGTTACTGTTGCAATAAGCTTAAAAATTGCGTTTTCTTCACCGATGTTTGGACGCAGAACGGTTATCTTATTACTGTTTATTGCAAGAGCGTTTTCATTTCCGCTTAAATTTTCAAGACTCCAGCTTATGCTTGCGCTTTCTTTTGTATAAAGCTTGTCGGCGGTCGGAAGCGCTCCTACCGCGCCTGTTGACGAGGTTTCGCCAATCGCTTGAACAATTTTATCGTTTGATTCGTTTTTGCCCTTTATGCGTGCAAAGGGAAGGTTTTCTGCAACAAAATTTACAATTTCTTCTTCTGTTCTTTGCAGTGATTCTGTTTTTGCCCATAATGTTTTTATCGGTTCGCTTTTTGCTGTGCCGATTTGGAAGGTAATATTTGTAAAAAGCTTTGAAAGAGGCTTGTTGTCGGGAAAATAATTTTGCTGCATTTCGCCGTTTTTGTCAAATGAGTTTGGAATATACTTTTCCTTTTCGCCGCTTCTCCAGTCGGGATAGTCGGTTACGGAAGGAGAATAATTATATTCAATTATAGGCTCAAAGCCTGTTTTGTCAAGCGCCCAAGCCTTTAAATATGAAATGAGGTTTGTATATGTAATAGAGTTGTATTCGAGCGGAAAAACAAGCGGTGTATTTGTTGAGGAGCCGTATGTTGACTTGTTTGAAAATTCGTCGTAAATTTCTTTTAAAAGCTCGTCATAATCGGTTTCCGATTCTTCTTTTTCAGCCGTAACGGTGCATACCGGCGCAATAATCGGCGCGGCGTTGATAAACCCCTGCGCGGTTACAATATATGTGCCTTCTTCATCAAACTTCAGTGTAATTTTGCCGTTTTCGTCGGCAAAAGCGTCCAAAGGCTCGCTTATGCTTCCGTCAAGGTTTACGGTGTTTATTGTGATGTAGCTGTTTTCGTCAGTGCCATCAACGGGAGATTGAACAGGATTATAGCTTGCGTCCCAGCCGATTTTTGAAAGATACAAATCAAAGCTTTCACCCGTTTTTACGCTTTTTTCGCTTTTGTCGAAAAAGGTGTAAACATCACTGTAAGTATCTGTATCCATATAAAAGAAAAATTCAAGCAAATCGCCGTCTTTTACAAGCTGTTGATTTGCAAGAGCGCCGGAAACGGAATTTACATAAAATCCGCTTGCATATGCAGAGCTTTCAAATGCGGTTAATATCCAGCCGCTGTCTGAAACGTCAAGATATTTTTTCGCATTTTCTTTTGTAAAGCTTTCGCTGTATTTTAATTTATGTACGGCAACAAGTGCGTCGAGAAAAGTAGGAGAGGATAAACCCTCGGCATTGGTATAGCCATAATCCTCGGCAATGCCGTCCGGAACGTTGATTTTTTGAGGCACAAATATAAATGCGCCGTCCTTTTGCACTGCGAATGTAACGCTTACGCTTGAAGAATCTGCGTATGCAGGAAATGCAAATACGCTAAGCAGCATTACAATGCATAACAAAAGGGATAAGATTCTTTTTGCTTTCATTTTGTCATTTCTCCTTTGCAATGTTTTTATAAAAACAAAAAACTGCGGCAATTTTATAAAAAAATTGCTGCAGTCTGATTTTTTCTGCGAACATCACAATTTAACCTATGACACTATATAACATCACAAGTTAAAAATATCGCCTAAATACAACAAACAGGATAAATCTATTATACTGCAAAGCTTTAAGCGACACCAAAGCAGGTCTTCCGGCTTGCACTCTATAAAACTGTTTTTACGCCTGCCTTCTCGGTTTCCCAATGACTGACTTTCGTCAACGGCTGCAAAAACTTTCAAGCGCTTACGGCGACAGATACCGCAGGGGATTTTCACCCCATTCCCTTTTCACCGATTATGCCTTATGAAAAACTCATCTTTGCGGCATAAACGACACTTTGTGCGAATATTTAATTTATGTTAAATTATATACCAAAAGCATTATAAAGTCAATAGTATAAAACAATGCAAAAATTATAAAAAACAAATAAAAATATTGTTGACATTTTTGTAAAAATATGTTAAAATCATAAAATATTTTTGTGTTGGAGTGACTGCTATGGGACTTGCCGAGTTATTTTTAATTGCTATCGGACTATCAATGGACGCTTTTGCGGTTTCGGTATGCAAGGGGCTTTCGGTGCAAAAGCCTGATAAAAAGCATTATTTGCTTATCGGTGCGTGGTTTGGTGGATTTCAGGCGCTTATGCCGACAATTGGATATTTTCTCGGTTCGTTTTTTAATAAGTATATAACTTCGTTTGACCATTGGATTTCGTTTGTTTTGTTAGCTGTAATCGGCATAAATATGCTGAAAGAGGGGCTGTCAAAAGATAGCGAAAAGACCGACAGCTCGTTTTCGTTTAAAACAATGTTTATTATGGCGGTGGCAACAAGCATAGACGCATTGGCAACGGGAATAACCTTTGCGCTTTTGCCTAACGTTAACATTGGCGCGGCGGTTTTGTTTATCGGGTCAACTACTTTTGTTTTTTCTGCGGCGGGTCTTAAAGTCGGCAATGTTTTCGGTCTTCGATACAAAAGCAAAGCCGAGATTGCGGGCGGCATAATTTTAATTTTGATTGGTGCTAAAATTTTGCTGGAGCATTTGGGAGTTATTAATTTTTAATATGAAAAGGGACGGTATAATACCGTCCCTTCATACTTTCAAAAAAGTCCGGAAAAAGTCCGGGTTCTTTGACAGTCTGAAGAGAATATTTTGACTAAAAATCAAAATATTCTCTTTTTTTGCCGATAACATATTTTGACATAACCACAATTTCATCTTCGTTCATTTTTGTAATATATGTAAGAATATCGGCGATATTTACTTTTCCGAAAAGTATGTAATATTGGTTTTCGCCGGCAAGAAGTGCGTGCCGTTTGCCAAACCAGTGCGCGGTATTTTTGTTTAGTGTCCATGACGCCGCGGTGCGTGACGACGGATTTGTATGCCCTCTGTATACCGTTAAAAATCCATCGGAATCGGCGGCGCTTAAAAGGCTCTCATTATTAAGAATGTCATCTTTGTTGAGCGTTTTTATTTTTTCACATACAATCGGCGCAAAGAGCTGCTTGTGAAATTTAAATCTGCGCTTGTCGCAAAGAATTTCTTTGTAAATGTCATATAAAAATTCATCAGGAATATACTGCCAAAACGTTGTAAAGATTTTTAAATCTTTATCGGGCGAATTTTTGCATAGGTTAGATGAAATTTTAAAAAAATCATCGGCTGATTTTATATTTTTAATTTGTTTTTCCGTTATTTCGTCTGTGATGTTTTCTTCTGTCATAAATTTAAGTCATCTCCAAAATGAAAAACGGCGAGGATTTTTTAACCCCCGCCGTTAATATAAAAATCAAAGTCCATTCGGGTTTTTCTTGGTAAAGTTCCACGAATCCAAACACATTTGCTTAAGGTCACGCTCTGCACTCCAGCCAAGCTCTTTTTTTGATTTTTCGGGGTCTGCATAGCATTCTGCAATATCTCCGGGGCGTCGGGGCGCAATCTTATAGTTAATTTTAACGCCGCTTGCCTGCTGATAAGCATTTACAACATCAAGCACGCTGTATCCTGTGCCCGTGCCGAGATTGTATGCGTCAACGCCGGTTGTATCCATAACCTTTTCAAGCGCTTTTATATGGCCTTTGCTTAAATCCACAACGTGAATGTAATCTCTTACGCCTGTGCCGTCGGGAGTGGGATAGTCGTTGCCGTATACTGATAAAACTTCAAGTCTGCCAAGCGCAACCTGTGCAATATACGGAACAAGATTATTCGGAATACCGTTGGGGTCTTCGCCCAAAAGTCCGCTTTCGTGCGCACCGATGGGGTTGAAATATCTCAAAAGCGCTATTGACCATTCGTTGTCAGATACATAAAGGTCGCGCAGAATGTTTTCTATCATAAGCTTTGTACTGCCGTACGGATTTGTTGTTGAAAGCGGAAAATCTTCTTTTATGGGAACGGTTTTAGGACTGCCGTAAACGGTTGCAGATGAGGAGAACACAATCTTTTTAACGTTATGCTTTGCCATAACCTCGCACAGAATAAGCGTTCCTGTTATATTGTTATGATAGTATTTTAAGGGAATCGAAACCGATTCGCCGACTGCTTTTAAGCCTGCAAAATGAATAACTGCGTCAATTTTGTTTTCGTCAAATATTTTTTCCATTGCCTGTCTGTCAAGAAGGTCTGCTTCGTAAAGCTTAACTTTTTTGTCGGTGATTTTTTCAATTCTTTTAACCGCTTCGGGTTTTGAATTTGAAAAGTTGTCTGCAATCACAACGTCATATCCCGCATTTAAAAGTTCAACGCAGGTATGGCTGCCTATAAAGCCTGCGCCGCCTGTTACAAGTATCATAAAAAGCACCTCGATTAATAATTTTGATTGTGCATATTAAGGTTTAAACGTCATATGCATATTCAATTTTATCATAACTTTATAATAATGTAAATATTAAAAAGATTATTTATAGAAAATAACTAAAATTTTAAAAAAAGGGTAGATTTTTTTAAAAAAATGTTGCATAATATAAGGTAATACTATGGCAGGGAGGAAGTAAATATGGAAATTAAAATTGAAAGAACAAAAAACCCGAAGGCTAAACCCGATCAGAAAAACCTCGGCTTCGGGCATATTTTTACCGACCATATGTTTATTATGGATTATACCGAAGGCAAGGGTTGGCACGACGCAAGAGTTGTTCCGTTTGAAGATATCAGCTTGTCGCCTGCGGCTATGGTTTTTCATTATGGACAGGAAATGTTTGAAGGTCTTAAAGCGTATAAGGGTGAAGATGGCAAAGCAAGACTTTTCAGACCTGAAATGAACGCTCGCAGAGCAAACGAATCAAACAAAAGACTTTGCATTCCCGAAATTCCCGAGAGTGATTTTGTTGACGCGGTAAAGGCGGTTGTATCGGTTGACGAAGACTGGATTCCCACAGAAAAAGGCACTTCGCTTTACATACGTCCCTTTATCATTGCGACCGACCCGTTTTTGGGCGTTGCACCTTCTAAAACATATATGTTTATAATTATTCTTTCGCCGAGCGGTGCATATTACGAAAGCGGTCTTGCGCCTGTTGGCATTTGGATTGAAGATGAATATGTAAGAGCGGTAAGAGGCGGTATGGGCTTTGCAAAAACAGGCGGAAATTATGCCGCAAGCCTTATTGCACAGGTTAAAGCGCACGACGACGGTTATTCGCAGGTTTTGTGGCTGGACGGCGTTGAGCGAAAATATATTGAAGAAGTCGGCGCTATGAACATTTTCTTCAAAATAGACGGCAAAATTGTAACTCCTATGCTTAACGGCAGCATTTTACCCGGTATAACAAGAAATTCTGTTATAACCCTTTGCAAAGAATGGGGTTACGAGGTTGAAGAGAGAAAGGTTTCGGTTGACGAGCTTATCGAGGCACAAAAAACAGGAAAGCTTGAAGAATGTTTCGGTACAGGAACGGCTGCGGTTATTTCGCCTGTCGGCAAGCTTCGTTATAAAGATGACGTTATGGTTATAAGCGGTGGCGAAATCGGTCCTGTTTCCGCTAAAATTTATGATGAAATTACCGGTATTCAGGGCGGCACAAAAGAAGACAAGCTTAACTGGATTACATTTGTTGATTGATTTTAACACACAAAGGAGAAGCATATGAAATATATTGTTGTGCTGGGCGACGGTATGGCAGATTATCCCGTAGATGCGCTCGGCAAAAAAACTCCGCTTGAATATGCAAAAAAGCCTAATATGGATATGCTCTGCACAAAAGGCGTAACCGGTCTTGTGTCAAACGTACCTGACGATTTAAAGCCCGGCAGCGATGTTGCAAATCTTTCCGCAATGGGCTACGACCCTGAAATTTATTATTCGGGACGTTCGCCGCTCGAAGCTGTAAGTATGGGCGTTGACATAAAGGATACCGATGTTGTTTTTCGATGCAATATCGTAACCGTTACCGACGAGGAGAATTACGAGGACAAAAAAATTATCGACCACAGTGCGGACGAAATTACAACAGATGAGGCAAGAGAGCTTATTAAGGCGGTTAACGACGCGTTTAAAAATGATTTTCTTACCTTCTATCAGGGCGTAAGCTATCGTCACGCTATGGTGTGGGCAAACGGTTCTACAAATGTTGAGCTTGTTCCGCCGCATGATATTTTGGAGCAGAGAATAGGTGATTATATTCCAAAGGGAGACGGCGCGGATATCATTTACGATATGATGAAAAAAAGCTACGACATACTAAAAAACCACCCCGTTAACCTTGACAGAATTAAGCGCGGCTTAAACCCCGCAAATTCAATATGGATTTGGGGCGAGGGAAGAAAGCCGAGGTTGGAAAGCTTTAAAAAGCTCTACGGTCTTGACGGAGCGGTTATTTCGGCGGTTGACCTTATAAAGGGCATTGCAATCTGCGCAGGGCTTAAATCCATTGACGTTGAAGGAGCAACGGGAAATATCAACACAAACTTTAAGGGAAAGGCGGACGCTGCCTTAAAGGCTCTTTCCGACGGTGCGGATTTTGTATATATTCACCTTGAGGCTCCCGACGAGTGCGGGCATAGAAACGAGGTTGAAAACAAGGTTAAGTCTATTGAAATAATAGACGAAAAAATTGTTGGATATATTTGCGACAAACTGAATAAAATAGGAGAGGAGTACAGAATGCTTGTGCTGCCCGATCATCCCACGCCGCTTGCGCTTCGCACACACACAAGGGATGCCGTGCCGTTTGTTTTGTACGATTCGACTGATATCAAAAACAACGAAATTACATCATACACCGAGGATAACGCAAAAAAAAGCGGAATTTACTACGACAAAGGCTACAAGCTTTTAAATGAATTTCTCAAAAAGTAAAAATCGGATGTGATGTGTATTGGAAAAAGAAAAAGCGGTAAATTTTATAGTGACATCGGTTTATGTTTTTGCATTTTTAGGTGTGCTCATATATTTGACGCCGATAATATTTAAGCTGTGTTTGCCCTTTATTCTTGCGTATTTCATATCGTTTATGATTACGCCGCTTTCCGACCTTTTATACGAAAGGTGTCGTGTTCCGAAACGCATTGCAATCGTAATTTTAATGCTTTTGATAATTTCATCGCTGATTTTGCTTATATTTAATTTTATTTATCAGGCAGTGTTTGCAATGCAGAGCTTTTCGCAGACGCTGCCTGATATTTTTAACGGAAAAATTCCGAAGTGGGCAAACGGAATATATAAATTTTATCTTAATCTGCCCACTACAAAGCAGGTTTTTATTGACGAAATTTTTGCAAATATCAAAAGCAACATTTCAGATATTGTAAAAAGCGCAACGGCTGTTACCTTCAACGCGGCAAAAAGCATTGCGGTTGCGGTGCCGAATATTTTTATTTTTACCGCCGTTGTAATACTTGCAACATATTTTATTTGCGTTTATCGAAAAAGAATGGAAAATATGTTTTTATGCCTGTTGCCAAAAAAGGCGGAAAAATATCTTCAGACAACAAAAAGCTGCCTTAAAAAGGCGCTTGGAGGCTATGTGAGCGCGCAGCTTATTTTAATGTGCATAACCTTTGCGGTGATTTTTTTGGGGCTTTTGATTATGAAAATGAAATACGCTTTTTTAATGGCGGTTCTGACAGCGTTTGTGGACGCACTTCCGATTTTCGGTTCGGGTACGGTTCTTATTCCTTGGGCGGCGGCAAATCTTTTATCGGGAGAATATATTAAGGCGGCATATCTTTTTGGACTTTATCTAATAGTTATGATTGTAAGGCAGCTTTTAGAGCCCAAAATAGTAGGAAAAAAGCTTGGAATAAATCCGCTTGTTACGCTTTTTGCGATGTTTGCAGGATATAAACTCGCAGGATTTTTCGGGCTTATTTTAGGTCCCGTTGCGGCACTTGTGATAAGCGAGCTTTTAAGCACTGCGTCTGATTTTAACGAAAAATATCGCAAGGTATGATTATATTTCCATATTTTACCCAAAATTATAAATATATATTGGATAAAAATGCCGTTTTTTCCTTAAATTTAGCGGTTTATGCGATATTTTTATATATACAAACCACTCCTTTTATTGTATAATTAATAATGAAGATAAATTCAAGGAGGTTGTTTGTAGTTGAAAAAAATTTTTTACAAAACAGTAAAAGTTACAGTAAATGACATAACTTATCTTGACAAATGCTTTTTTATTGATTATTATATTTTGAAAAGCAAAAAAATCACCGAAGAAAACGGTTTGAAAAAAAGCTACGGAATTGGCGTTGTAAAGCACTATACCGATTATTTTGAAAATGACATCGTTCAGGAGGCGAGAGTGTGCGATATTACCGAAATAGAAGAAGAAATTCATATTTTTGCCGAAATTCTTTCAAAAAACAATATTGCACCCGATAAGCTTAAGAACTTTTCCGATGATTATTTTGCAGATGACTCCTTTGAGGAAAGTGCCGTGTAAAAAATATGGTTAAAATTAAAAAATTAGCTAAAATATTTTATTTTCCTATTGCATTTTTTAAAAACGTATGGTATAATTTGTTGGTATTAATTTAAAATTGACTTTATTGATAAAAAGGTGGAAATGCAATGG
>JALEIO010000238.1 GCA_022769845.1 Oscillospiraceae bacterium | reverse complement strand
TTTTACGCACAAGCGGAGTGGACACAAAGGACAGCACAAACGCAAGCGAAAAGCTTAAAATCAGCGTTGTCAACATATTCATTTTTATCCCTGCCCTTTTATTAGTATTTTCTGTCTACAAAACCGATTTTTCTGTGAACCTTTGAAAGCGTGCGCGAAGCAAGCTTTTGCGCCGCATATGCACCGTTTTTATAGATTTCTTCAATATAGTCTTTGTTGTTTATAAGGTCATCATAGCGCGCTCTTATTGGGCGAAGCTCCTCAACAACTGCCTCGGCAACGCTTTGCTTAAAGTCGCCGTATCCTTTGCCGTCAAACTCATTTTCAATGTCGGCAATGCTCTTTTTGGTAATTGAAGCATAAATGTTGATAAGATTGTTAATTCCGTCGTGACCTTCGCGTATTTTTATAACATTGTCCGAATCGGTAACCGCACGTTTGATTTTTCGCACAATTACATCAGGATTATCAAGAATTGAAATAAATCCGTTTTCATTGGGGTCGGACTTCGACATTTTTGACGTTGGATCCTGAAGACTCATAATTCTCGCGCCCTCTTTTGGAGTAAATCCTTCAGGAATTTTAAACACTTCACCGTAAATTCCGTTAAAACGCATTGCAATATCGCGAGCAATTTCAAGGTGCTGTTTCTGGTCGCTACCCACAGGCACAAGGT
Source organism: Oscillospiraceae bacterium (assembly GCA_022769845.1). Classification (GTDB taxonomy): domain Bacteria; phylum Bacillota; class Clostridia; order UMGS1810; family UMGS1810; genus Qingrenia. The sequence goes on along the minus strand of JALEIO010000238.1, from coordinate 6,554 downwards.
CAGTCTGATAAAGCAGAATATCCGCCGCCATAAGCACAGGATAAGTAAAAAGTCCCGCGTTGATGTTGTCAGCGTGCTTTGCGCATTTGTCCTTATACTGCGTCATACGGGAAAGCTCGCCCATATATGTATAGCAGCTTAAAATCCACGAAAGCTCTGCATGCTGCGGAACATGCGACTGGAAAAACAAAATATTTTTCTCTGCATCAATACCGCACGCAAGATACTGCACCAAAAATTCCTTGCAGCGTTTTCTGAGAAGCGCACTGTCCTGTCTTACGGTTATTGAATGAAGGTCCACTACCGAAAAAAGACAGTTATAATCATTTTGCAATTCCACCCAATTTTTAAGCGCGCCTATATAGTTTCCGAGAGTTATACACCCCGTCGGCTGAATTCCGCTGAATATTATTTTTTTTGCATTGTTTTCCATTTAATTTCTCACCCTTTAAACATAATCTTGTAAAATTCTGCCCAAAATTTTCATACCCTCGTCAATTTTTTCATTTGACACCGTTGTGTAGTTTAATCTAAAACAATTAGAAACCTTATCAATGTCAGCCATACAAGTTCTGCCAGGCACAAACGCGACCTTGTTTTCAACTGCTTTTTCAAATATTATGCCTGTGTCAACCCCCTCGGGCATTGTGCACCAAAGAAAAATGCCGCCGTCCGGATTTGTAAGCTTTACATCACCGGGGAAGTATTTTTTTGCACCTTCAAGCATTGCCGCGCATTTTTCGCCGCATTTTACCGCGGATTTTCTTATATGCTCGTCAAAATCATAATTGCTGATATATTCTGTAACCATCATCTGATTTAAAAGCGGCGTATGTACGTCGTTAACCTGCTTAACTACCACAACTCTGTCCATAATATCTTTGTGGCAGGTCAAAAATCCCACTCTTATTCCGGGCGAAAGAGTTTTTGAGAACGAGCCTACATAAATTACTCTACCCTCGGTGTCGAACGATTTTATCGCGGCAACCTCCTCGCCGTTAAAGCGCAGTTCACCATACGGATTATCCTCCAAAATAAGACAGTCGTATTTTTTTGCAAGCTCCAATAATTTTTTGCGTTTGTCAAGACTCAAAGTAATACCCGTAGGATTTTGAAAAGTTGTGATTGTATATATAAGTTTAATATTTTTTTCGGTTTTTAAAAGATTTTCAACCTGATTAAGATCAATTCCGTCTTCTTTAACCTCCGCTTCAAAAAGACGCGCGTTGTACGAACGGAAGGAATTGAGCGCTCCGATAAAGCTGGGCGCTTCAACTATAACGCCGTCTTGCTCGTTCAAAATTGCCTTGCCAACAAGGTCAATCGCCTGCTGCGCACCTGTTGTGATTATGGTACTGTCAAAGCTTTTTCCAACATTTTTTTCTTTGTTGCGTTTTTCAACAATTTCAATAAGCGGCGCATAACCCTCTGTTATACCGTAAATAAGCGCTTTTGCACCGTTGTTTTCTAAAATTTTGTCGGCAATTTTACCAAGTTCTTTTGCAGGAAAAAGTTCGGGTGACGGAATACCGCCCGCAAACGAAATTATATCGCTTTTGCCTACCATTTTAAAAATTTCTCTGATTGCCGATGCCTTCAATGATTTTACTCTGTCCGAAAGCAAATTGGAAATTTCCATTTTTATGTCCTCCTAAAACGAATTTTTAATTAGATTTTGTACTTTATATATAATCACCGCAGAATCGCACCGTCTTAAACTCTGTTTCGGCAAAAAGCTGCCGTCTCCCATTCCGCTTACAATCTGTAAATTTTTAAGTGCATATATATACCTCTTGTTTTGATATTCAATTTGGTCGTCGTCCGCAAATAAAACGTCATAGCCACCTTTCGATTCAAAGCCTGAAAATTCAAGCGCCTTTGCGCACATCACCGCCATCTGTTCGCGGGTTATATATGCGTCAAAATCGGTGCTGTTTTCAAGGAAATCCAAAATACCGGATTTTTTTGCAGACGATATATAGTGGTAACTCCAGTCGTTTTTGTCAAGATTTAAAAAATCACTTTCTGCTTCCTCATCATAAACTCCGCACACCAATACCAAAAGCTTAATAAATTCCTTAATTTTAACATTGTCGCCCGGAGCAAAAACACCTTTTGCTCTGCCCGAAACAATATTTTCGGCAGCAAGCGCATAAATGCTTTGGTGCGCCCACTCAAAACCGATTAAATCGGCAAAAACAGTATCACTGCCTGATTTATTCTGCGGAACGTAATTTTCTGTTTCCGCATTATAATGAGAAATAAACCTTGATATACTTTCCTCAGCAAATGCCGGTTGAAGGCATATTGAAAGTATTAAAAACAAAATAGTCAGTCTTTTCACGGCAGCATACACCTTAACACATCGCAGCTGCCCAAAATTTTGTATTTTCCAAGGCAGGCGGGAATTAAAAACGTATCTCCGGCAGCAAATTTTTCTTTTTGTCCGTCATAATATTCTATTTCGCCGCTGCCCTCCAAAAACATAAGTACGTCAAATGATTTTTCCTCGGTATCAAACGTTTTTTCAGTATGAACGCTGTGTTTTACAACCTTAAAATATTCACACTCCGCAACAGTGCACTCTTCTAAATTTTCCGCATTGCAGTACGCTTTTTCGTAAACACCCAAATTTGCAACCTCAAGCGCCTTGTCAAGATGAAGCTCTCTAAGGTTTCCGTCTTTATCGCGCCTGTTATAGTCGTACAAACGATATGTTGTATCGCTGCTCTGCTGAATTTCGGCAACAATCAGCCCTGCGCACAGACAATGCACCGAGCCGCCTCGGATAAAGAAACAATCGCCTTTTTTAACGTCATAATATTTAATAATATCCTGCAACGTTCCGTTTTTGGCAGCTTCTTCAACCTCATCCTTTGTAACGCTTTTCTTAAAGCCGAAGCCGATTTTTCCGCCTTCTTTTGCGTCAACAATATACCACATTTCTGTTTTTCCGTTCTCGCCTTCGGGATGAACCTGAACAGACAAATCCTTGTTTGCGTCAAGAAATTTAAAAAGAAGCGGAAATTCTTTAAATTCTTCGCCATTTTTCCCCATAATCTGATATTTGTGTTCTGCTATAATATCTTTAAGAAATTGTCCCTTAAAAGAACCGTTGCAAGCTTTTACCGCCGCTTTTTCAAGGCAGGATAGCTCCCAGCTTTCAGCCAAAAAACCGCCGTTTGCCTTATTGTATTTTTTGCTTAAATTCGTTCCGCCCCAAAGATAATCTTTAAAAATAGGCTGCGTTTTTATGGGATACAATTTTTTCAGCTCCTTATATTTAAAACTACTAAAATTTAGTATATCACACAATAGTTTAAAAATCAATATTTTTGTGTTGTTAATATATTTTTTAGTTTTAGCATTAAATATTATACATTTTAAATATTTTATATTAATTTACTGTATAGCATTTCTACTAAAAGGGTGGCGTGTGTTATGTATAAAATATACAAAATTTTCAGCTGCAAGGTTTAAAATATTGACAATTTCCACAATTTGGGATATAATTCCAATATACATATTTATCTGCAAAGGAGAACGGGTGTTATGAACATTACAAACATTAAAATCAAAAAATTTGCAACGGAAGGTAAAATGCGTGCTATTGCATCAATAACAATTGACGATTGCTTTGCAATTCACGATGTTAAGGTTATTGAAAACAATGACAAAGTTTTTGTTGCAATGCCTAACAAAAGATTGAAAGACGGCACTTTTAAAGATGTTGCTCATCCCATCAACATCGAAACAAGAAAGCTCATAGAAGATGCCGTTATTGAGGCATACAACAATGCCGAAGAAGAGGAATAATTCCCCTTACATATTATAAAAGCAAGCTTTATAAAAAGCTTGCTTTCAGACTATCGAAAAAGTCCATACTTTTCTGGGCTTTTTCTTTATTTTATGGTATAATATTCTTTGATGATGAAAGATGATGCAAAGAGGATATGAGAACAGATTTCAGATAGAAATGATAAGTATAGAAGACCTTGTACCACAAGAACATTTATTAAGACAAATAAGCGCCGCAGTAGATTTTTCTAAAATATATGAATTTGTGGAAGAATTGTACTGCGATGACAACGGAAGACCAAGTATAGATCCGGTTATCCTTTTTAAAATGATCTTAATTCAGCATTTGTATGGCTTGCCATCATTACGCAGAACAGCGGATGGAGTATCTTTAAATAATGCCTACCGTTGGTTTTTGGGATATGGATTAACAGATGAAACACCGCACTTTTCCACAATCAGCTACAATTTTCGTCATCGTTTTAATGCAGATACAATAGATAAAATATTTACTTGGATATTAAGCGAAGCAGCTGAGGCAGGATATTTAAAGCCCGAAGTACAACTGATCCCGAAAGCGGACTTTTCGTAAAAGGTGAACATCAAAGGCAATTTGCATATGAGGCACATACAGCTTGTGATAAAAACGGATTTGTCATTGAAACAGTAGTAACTCCCGGCAATGTTCACGATAGCGTAGCATTTGATGATGTATATGATAAACTTGTAGAAAACTTTCCGGAAGTAGAAACTTAAGTATGCTACAATGAATTTAAAAAAGATAGCAAAATGGAAATTGAAGGTGAATCATACCCCTTCCAAATTGCTTGATTTTATTGTGATTTTAATAAAAACGAAGAAGAACCCGATTTTCACTTGATGCGAATACGGGTTCTTCGACAGTCTGCGGCGGAGTTTTAATAACTCCGCCTTTTTTAAGTATCTGCATCAATTTTGCAGTCAAATTTTACGAACGATAGGATATCCTCCTCATAAAAAGACTCGGGAACCTCAACAATAAAAGTGTAGCAAACTGCGTCTTTGTTTTTGTTAATATATACGTCATACACCGAAATTCCGTTTTCTTCAAGCTTCTCGGTAAGGTTTTTTTGAAAGTTTGGAGTATCAACATTGTTTACAGTTATTTTTTTAAGCTTTGATGCTTTAACCCACTTAAATTTTCTATGCAGCATAATTTGCGCCAAAATTATTATAATTGTCGCGGAAAATCCAACAATATACATTCCCGCACCGATTGCCATACCTATTCCCGCAGTTGCCCAAATTCCCGCTGCGGTGGTAAGACCCGTTACGGTGTTCTTGTGAACAAAAATCATACCTGCGCCGAGAAAGCCTATTCCGCTGACCACCTGCGCAGCAATTCTTGCACCGTCCGCACCGCGCATTCCGTTTTCGCCGATTGCCAAATCCGTAAAGCCGTATTTTGATATGACCATCATAAGTGCCGCCGCACATGCAACAACGCAGTGCGTGCGCATACCTGCCTCTTTTGAACGGTTTTTTCGCTCAAGTCCTATAATCATACCGCAAACCGACGCCGCAATCATTCTTAATATAAACCATAACTGATAGGTATTTATAAATTCCAAAATAGCACTCCTTTCTTCTTTCTAATTTTAATTTATTTATTATATAATAATTATATCACTTTGTAAAGAAAATTTTCATAAAATAATGTCTACTGAACAAATGGTTTTGCGAAACCATTTGTGTGAAATTTACAATTTCACACCTAAAAACAGCACAAAAACCTTGCACCTGAACAATTCTGAAATGTTTTCAAACCGTTATGCGGCTGCGTTTCAGAATTGTTCAGCAGCCATTAAAATAGAAATTCTTTATAATTTTATTCTTGTGAATATCGAATGTTTTTCTTCATACAATCACTAAAGAGGCAAGCATATGCCCGCAAAAATACTATTATGTATGTTTTTAAAAAGTGTCAAGACTTTCATCATATCCGTCTAATCTATTTTCAAAAAAATCGCTCATTCTTTCAAGCATAACCTTATACCCCACAAATTCCGATTTAGATTATTATAGACAGAATATCCAGTTATCAAGGAATTCCATCTGTTCTTGTGTATGAAACCAATGTTCTCCGTCCTTCATTACTGTGAGAGTTGCACCGATTCGATCCGCAAATTCAGAAATGGTTTCATAAGATGTCAGGTTATCTTTTTCTCCATACAGAATGTTAGTGGGAACTGTCCATGCGATAGGATGTTCTCTTACATAGCATAGATATTCCCACGAAAGAGTCTCGCCGAAATTCGTTTGAATTTCTTTTTTGCGTTTCAGCTCATTTTCTGTCACATTTGACCACATCATCATATCCGCAATCAGCTTTTCCATATTTACAATGGGTGAAATAAACATGGCTTGAGAAATCTTCTTTTCAGCAAGAGTACTCATTGATAAAAAAGCCCCTATGCTGTTTGCAATCAAAATAACAGAATCATATCCCTTGCTGTGCAAATCATAAAAACAAGGAAACTCTTTTTTTGCATCCCACGGATTGTGAGATTTATAGTCAAAACCAATAACATCACTTTCGGCAAAGAGAGGCTGATAATGCTTTGATTCTTCAGCATTGCCGCCTTTGCCGTGTACATATATGACTAAACGTTTCATTCTTTACCTCCACAAATTACGATTTATCATTTTCCAAAGGCGCACTCGCAAAAAGGTGGTGCGACAGCGAAACGTCGCGAACGCGCCTGCAAGTGAGCAGT
>JALEIO010000233.1 GCA_022769845.1 Oscillospiraceae bacterium | reverse complement strand
TCAAGAGTTGCGCCAATGTTTCCGTACGCAATATTTTCGTAAATTGTGCCGGAAAAAATGTATACGTCCTGCTGCACAATTCCAATATTTTTACGCAGTGATTTTAACGTAATTTTTTTAATATCCACTCCGTCAAGCGTAATTTTTCCGCCGGTTGTGTCATAAAAACGCGGAATGAGGTTGCACAGCGTGGTTTTTCCGCCGCCGGACGGCCCAACAATCGCCACCTTTTCGCCTGATTTTATGGACAAATTAAGGTTTTTGAACACCTCGTTGTGGTCATCGGGATATTCAAAGCTTACATTTTCAAATACAATATCGCCCTTTGGCGAAACAATATCCTTTGCGTCCTTGTCGTCAAAAATTTCAATATCGGCGTCCATAATTTCCAAATAACGTTCAATACCCGTCATTCCGCGCTGAAACTGCTCGGCAAATTCAATTATCCTGCGGATTGTGGAAATGAGGGTTGAAACGTACATAACATACGCAACCATATCGCCGGGAAGAATTTTTCTGTAAACCAAAAACAGTCCTCCGCCGACAATAACCGTAAGATACATAAGCCCGTCAAAAGCTCTCGTAGAGGTTTGAAAAAGCCCCATAAGGTTGTAGCAATATTTTTTAATGCTTAAAAATTCCTTATTCCCGGCCTCAAATTTGCCAATTTCAACATCTTCGTTTGCAAAAGCCTTTACCACCTTTTGACCCAGAAGCGTATCTTCAATATTTGCGTTAAGCTCGCCAATCTGGTAACGCTGGCGTTTAAACGCCGCGCGCATTTTTTTGTTTATCGCCCTGCACACCACCGTCATAATCGGCACAAATGCGAAAATCATTGCTGTAAGCGCAAGGTTTATTTGCGAAAGTATTATAAACGATGCCGTAATTTTTATTACCGCAATGAACAATTCTTCGGGACAATGGTGCGAAAATTCGGTTATATCAAAAAGGTCGCTCGTTATGCGCCCCATAATCTGCCCTACTTTAGTATTGTTAAAATACGTCGCCGATAATTTTTGCAAATGCGCATAGGCACACGAACGCATATCCGTTTCAATTTTTGCGCCCATAACATGCCCCATATCTGCCATAAAATAATTTGCAAACGTGTCAATTATGCGCAGTACAAAGTACAAAAGCGCAAGCGACAAAACCATTCTCACTGTAAGCAAAGTAATATCATATGACGCGGTATTGGTAATTTTTCTTATTATCATAGGCAGAACAATTTCGCACACCGTGGTGAGCAGTGCGCAGAAAAGGTCAAAGAAAAGCGTCTTTTTATATGGCTTAAAATACGGTATAAACCGCTTTATAAGCTGCGTGGTTGTATACTTTTTATCCATTTTTATACCTCTCAAAACTTATCTATATAAATTAAATCACAAATATGAAATTTTGTCAACAATACATTATACCACATTTAAAAATCTTGTGTTATAATATTTTTGTAACCTTTTGCAGCAAGTCCTCATTTTCATAAATTATGTGCTTTATTTAATTAAACTTTTGTATATTTTAATATGTTGCATATTGTCCGAACTTGTGATATTATATCTTATAATACCAAGCAAAGGGAGGATAAATATGGACGCTGACGAAAAAAAACTGTTTGACGAATATTTTATCACAAAAGATAAAGACGCGCGCGAAAAAATTATTGAAAAATATATGTATCTTCCCAAAATAATTACAAAAAAATACATTAACAAAGGCATTGAATACGATGATTTGTTTCAGGTAGCCTGTTTAGGCTTGATAAATGCCGCCGACAGATTTAACCCGAATATCGGGGTGGAATTTCAAACCTTTGCAACACCGACTATTTTGGGCGAAATAAAGCGGTATTTCCGCGACAAAGGCACGATTATAAAGCTTCCGCGGAAAATTTACGAGGTTTTTCAAAAAGCCAACCGCATACGGTTAAAACGAATGCAATATGACGGTTATGTGCCTACCATAGACGAAATAGCCACTGTTTTAAAGCTTGACAAAAACGAAATTGACAACTGTATGATTTATGAAAATATTGTAAATATTATTTCGCTCGATTCTCCTGTTTACAATGGAGAAACCCCGCTTTTAAGCAGCATTGTGGGCTTTGACGAAAACGAATTTTTGCTGATTGAAAATAAAGATTTTTTAAAATCTTCAATAAAACTCTTGACAAATGAAGAAAAAAGGCTTATAATACATAGGTATTATAGAAACCTTACGCAAAAAGATGTTGCAAAAAGGTGGAATGTATCGCAAATGTATATTTCAAGGCTGGAACGCAAAACGCTTGAAAAGCTGAAAAATATGTATTTGAAATAATTAACAAGGACTTAAAACGATATGAAAAAATTATTCGCAGCAGTTGAATATTATTTCTTCTTTTACTTTGGATACTACTTTTATCCAAGGTTACTTTTGCTGTGAAAATTATCGCTGATACTGATTAAAAAATGAGAGTATATAAAACCGATAAGTTTTACTGCAAAAGTAAAAGCTTATCGGTTTTTTTATATAAAAATTAAAAAAGAAAGGTGAAAAGAAATGATTATTATTTTAAAACCAAACTCCGAAAAAGAAAAAATTAAAAGCCTCATTGATTCGCTGAAAGCGCGCAACATCGGCATACACTACAGCGAAGGTAAATTTATGGACATTATCGGACTTATCGGCGATACCTCTCATCTTGACATCAACTCCGTTATGGCTTCCTCCGACATTATCGAAACGGTAAAAAGGGTTTCAGAGCCATATAAGGCAGTAAACAGAAAATTTCACCCTGACGATACAGTAGTTGACGTTAGCGGCACAAAAATAGGCGGTCAAAACTTCTCTGTAATTGCAGGTCCCTGCTCGGTTGAAAGCGAAGAACAAATGATTTCCATTGCAAAATCGGTTAAAAAAAGCGGTGCAAAACTCCTTCGCGGCGGCGCATTCAAACCGAGAACCTCGCCCTACTCTTTCCAGGGACTTCACGACGAAGGCATAAAACTTCTTCTTGAAGCAAAAAAAGAAACCGGCCTTCCCATAGTTACTGAAATTATGAGCCTTACACACATTGACCTTTTTGCTGATGTTGACGTTATTCAGGTCGGCGCGCGAAATATGCAAAACTTTGAGCTTTTAAAAGAGCTTGGAAAATGCAAAAAACCAATTCTCTTAAAACGCGGTCTTGCAAACACAATGGACGAGCTTTTAATGAGTGCAGAATACATTATGGCAGGCGGCAACGAAGAGGTCATTCTTTGCGAGCGCGGCATAAGAACCTTTGAAACAGCAACCAGAAATACGCTTGACATTTCGGCTGTTCCACTGCTCAAAGAAAGATCACATCTTCCCGTTATTGTTGACCCAAGCCACGCGGCAGGCATTGCAAATCTTGTTGAACCTCTTTCAAAAGCAGCTGTTGCAGTTGGCGCAGACGGACTTATGATTGAAGTGCACAACAATCCTACAAAAGCGCTTTGCGACGGCGAACAGTCTCTCACGCCATTGCAGTTTGACCACGTTATGGAAAAGGTTAAAATGCTTGCGGCATTTGAAAACCGTATTATGTAGGAGGAAAAAATGGATATTGGCTTTATTGGCTGCGGACTTATCGGCGGGTCGCTTATCAAGGCGCTTGACAGTTGCGCAGAGTATAATTTGTATTTTTATGACATTGACGAAAGCACCGCAGAAAAAGTTGAAAAACAGACGTGCGCAAAACGTATAACGGATATGACGGATTTGAAAAACTGCGACGTTGTTTTTGTAAGTCTGCACCCTCAAAAAACCATAGATTTTATTACACAAAACGTTAAAAACTTTAAAAAAGGCGCAATTGTAAGCGATGTTTGCGGCGTAAAAAAAGCGATTGCCGACGCGGTTGAAGATTTGCTTATCAAAAACGGCGTAAATTACGTCGGTACACACCCTATGGCAGGCCGCGAATTTTCGGGATTTGATTATGCCACCGAAGACCTTTTTAAAAACGCTTATTTCATTATAACCGAACCGAAACGCAAAACAGACATATCAAGCCTTAAAGAAATTGCCAAAAAATGTCGTTTTAAAGACATTGTGGTAACAACATACGAGTTGCACGATGAAATAATTGCATTTACCTCGCAGCTTGCGCACGTTGCGTCGAGCGCGTATATAAAAAGTCCGACATCGCTTTTGCAGTGCGGTTTCAGCGCCGGAAGCTTTCTTGATATGACACGTGTTGCTTATCTTAACGAAAATATGTGGACCGAGCTTTTTATGATGAACAAAAAAAGCTTGTGTAATGAAATTCAAACTCTCATAAATCATCTTGAAGAATACAAAAAAGCAATAGAATCAGGTAACAGCCAATTACTTAAAACACTTTTAAAAGAGGGCAGAGAAATTAAAGAAAAAACGAACGCATCTAAATAAAAATGCGTTCGTTTTTTTATTGTATAGGAAACTTCGTTCCTATACAATAAAAATATTATCATATTGCCGTGCAAAATTTTTTGAAAAGCAAAAAATTGCTTTTCAAAAATGCACATGGCTTAAGAAAAGCGAATTTGCTCCGCACGTCCGCCG
>JALEIO010000120.1 GCA_022769845.1 Oscillospiraceae bacterium | reverse complement strand
TTCATACCCAAGCTTTTCAAAAACGCTCGAAACAAGCATAGCGGCTTTAATGCTTTGAAAAACTATATGCGGAGCGAGAAATAACCCCTGATACATAAACCTGTTCTCGCCAAGGCTTGCACCGCATTCTCTGCCTATACCGGGGCACGTCAAACGGTATGAAATAAGTTCAATACATTTTTTTGTTCCGGAAATATAACCGCCGCATCGGCAAATTCCGCCGCCGGGATTTTTTATAAGCGAGCCTGCAATAAGGTCTGCCCCTACCTCACACGGTTCTTTAGCTTCGACAAACTCACCGTAACAATTATCGACAAAACAAACAATATCTTTGTTAACCGCTTTAACCGCAGCTATCGCCTCTCCTATTTCATCAACTGAAAGCGAATTTCGCCACGAATAACCTTTTGAGCGCTGAAATGCCACCATTTTACAGCTTCTATCAATACTTTTCACAAGCAAATCAATATCAATTTTGTCATTTTTCAGCGGAATTTCTTTATATTTTACGCCAAAATCAGCGAGCGACCCATTGCCTGATTCGCCGCGCAGACCGATAACCTCCTCCAAAGTGTCATACGGTCTGCCTGTCGCGGCAATTACAGCGTCGTTCGGGCGCAAAATGCCGTAAAAGCAAAGCGAAATTGCCTGTGTTCCATTGACTATACTGTGCCTTACAATCGCATCCTCTGCGCCGAAAACTGACGCATAAACCTTGTCTAATGTCTCGCGGCCGTTATCGTCATAGCCATAACCGGTTGACGGATAAAAGTGCGCTTCGCAAACCTTATTTTCATTGAATGCTTTAAGCACCTTAAGAGAATTATACTCGCATATTTTTTTTGCGTTTTCCGAATTTTTTTCAACCTCAATTTCAGCTTCATTAGTGATTTTTAAAATTTTCTCGCTTATTTTATAGGTATTTTTGTAAAAATTATTTATATCCAACATTATACATCCTAACTAAATTTTATATACGTCCTCCGCTTCAAGCACGTTAACGCTGGTGCCGCGAAGCTTTTCGGTAGCGGTTTCGGGATTATCAACTTTTAGCACAACCATAGCCTTATCCGGCAAATTTCCAAGATAAGCATACATATATTCAACGCTAATTCCGTTTTTATCAATTATATCAAGTGCCGCCGCAAGAGCGCCTGCAATGTCGTCAACAGCGATTGCAAGAACGTGAGTTGTTCGCACAATAAGCCCTGCATCTTTAAGCGAAATCTGCGCTTTTTCCGGTGCGTCCACAATAAGGCGCAAAATGCCGAAATCAGTTGTATCAGCAATCGAGAGCGCTCGGATGTTAATATTGTTTTCGGCTAAAATTTTCGTTACTTTTGCAAGTCTGCCCGGCTTATTTTCCACAAAAACAGAGATTTGTTTGACAAACATAAATTCATTCCTCCCATATTTAAATTTTTCTCTTATCAATAACTCTGACTGCCTTGCCGGCGCTTCGCTCGATTGATTTCGGCTCAACCAGAGTAATTTTTGCCGCTATTCCGAGGGTGCTTTCAACTTGTTTTTTAATTTCGGCGCCGAGCTTTTCAACATACTTAATTTCATCGCTTGCAAAGCTTTCTTCGCTTAATTCAACCTGAATTTCAAGTGTATCGAGAGCGCCTTTTCGGTCAACAATCAAAAGATAATGCGGCGAGGTGTTGCCCATTTCCAAAAGTACGCTTTCAATTTGAGACGGGAATACGTTAACGCCCCTGATAATAAGCATATCGTCACTTCTTCCGCACGGCTTGCTCATTCTGGCAAGGGTTCTTCCGCAGGCGCATTTTTCATACGAAAGCGAACAAATATCCCTTGTTCTGTATCGAATAAGCGGAAGTCCTTCTTTTGTAATTGTGGTGAAAACAAGTTCGCCAAGCTCGCCCTCCGGCATTGGTTCGCCGGTTTCGGGGTTGATAATCTCGGGAATAAAATTATCCTCATTTATGTGCAATCCATTGTTTTCTTCACACGAAAAGCTTACTCCGGGGCCTACAATCTCGCTTAAACCATAAATGTCAATAGCCGTAATTCCGAGTTCATCTTCGATTTTTTTGCGCATTTCGTCGCTCCACGGTTCTGCGCCGAAAATACCGTATTTAAGCTTTAATTCTTCTTTTTTTATACCCATTTCCTTGAGTGTTTCGGCAAGATAAATAACATATGACGGTGTGCAGGCAATGTGTGTTACGCCAAAATCAACAAGCGTGCGCACCTGCCTTGAAGTGTTGCCAACGCTTATCGGCACAACCGCAGCACCTATTTTTTCTGCGCCGTAGTGTGCTCCGAGACCGCCTGTAAAAAGTCCGTAGCCGTATGCAATTTGGAAAATGGATTTTTTATCAGCACCCGCCGCGGTGAAAACTCTTGCAACCATATCCGCCCACATATCAAGGTCGTTTTGAGTATATCCAACTACGGTTTGCTTGCCTGTTGTACCGGACGATGCGTGAATACGCACAATATCGTCCATATTAACTGCAAAAAGACCGTACGGATAGTTATCTCTCAAATCCTGTTTTACGGTAAAAGGCAGCTTTGTCAAATCATCAACGCTTTTAATATCCTCGGGTTTTAAGCCTATTTCATCCATTTTTTTGCGGTAAGGCGCCTGATGTTCGTAAACCCTTTTTACAGTTTCAATAAGTCTTTCGGACTGGAGAGCACGCATTTGTTCGCGGCTCATACATTCGTGTTTTTCGTCCCAATATTTCATTTTATTACTCCTTTTAATGATTATATCCCGATTCAAATGCTTTAACATTAAGTTCAACAAATTTTTGAGGAACAGTATTTTTTATTGCGTCCACCCAAATTTCTTTATCAATATCGGTATGCTTTGCCATATATCCGATTAAAACAACATTTGCAACCTTGTTGTTTCCAATCTCGTCCGCATATTTCATGGCATCGATTGTAAGCACATTTTTGCATTTTTCTTTAAGTGTTCTTATTATATTTTCGGGATATTTTGCCGCGCCCGTAATTACAGGCATAGGGTCAATATTCTGCGTGTTTACAATGAATTTTCCGTCAGGATTAAGATATGAAATCCATCTTAACGCTTCGAGTTCTTCAAATGCCAAAATAATATCTGCCTCGCCAATGTCAATTATGGGCGAATATACCTTTTTGTCAAATTTTACAAATGTTATAACGCTTCCGCCGCGCTGCGACATTCCGTGCACCTCTGACACTTTAACATCGTAGCCGCATTTTATTGCAACAGCACCGATTATTCGGCTTGCAAGCAGTGTTCCCTGACCGCCTACTCCTGCTATAATTATATTACTCATTATCGCCACCAACCTTTCTGATTGCGCCGAATTTGCAAATGTTCATACATAGCTTACAGCCGTTGCAAAGAGCGCTGTTGATGATCATTTCGCCGTTTTTGACAGTAATTGCAGGACACCCTATTTTCATACACATTTTGCACTTTTTACATTTATCACTGTCGATAAAACATTCTTTCCCGTAATTTACATTTTTAAGAAGCGCGCACGGACGCTGCGAAATTATAACCGAAGGCTCGCCGGCATTAATTTCTTCTTTTACAATCTTTTCAAAGTTTTCAACGTCAAACGGGTCGGCAATAACAACTCGGTCAATGCCCACAGCATTAGCAAGCTTTACAAGATTTACACTCTTTGTGGGCTCGTTTTTAATTGTAAAACCTGTTGTGGGGTTTTGCTGATGACCTGTCATACCGGTAATTGAATTGTCAAGAATTATAACGGTAGATACGCCTTTGTTGTAAACGATATCTATAAGACCTGTTATTCCCGAATGAATAAATGTAGAATCACCGATTACCGCAACGGTATTTTTGGCAAAGTCTTCTCCCCTCGCCTTTTGCATACCGTGAGCCATACCTACACTTGCACCCATACAAACGCACGCATCAACCGCAGAAAGCGGCGCCATTGCGCCAAGAGTGTAACAGCCAATATCTCCGCTTACGGTAAGCTTGAGCTTGTTTAAAACGTAAAACATACCTCGGTGAGGACATCCGGGGCACATAACCGGCGGCCGCACCGGAACATCAACGTCTGCGGTAAGAATATTTGTGTTTTTAATGCCGAGAAGCTTTTCTTTTATCATAGCAGCGCTGTATTCTCCCTGAAGAGTAAACAAATCCTTGCCGCGCACATTTATACCGTGAGATTTGCAAAATTCTTCAATAAACGGGTCGAGTTCCTCCAAAACAACAACACTGTCAACTTTTTTCGCAAATTCTTTTACTAAATCTTCGTTAATCGGATGAACCATACCGAGTTTAAGATAGCTTGCGTTCGGCACCGTCTCTTTTGCATACTGATATGTAATACCGCTTGTGATAATTCCCAGCTTTGTATCGCCGATTTCAATTTTATTAAGGTCAGCGTCAAGAGCAAATTTTTTCAAATCGTTCATACGCTGCTCAACAAAAATATGTCTTTTTTTTGCCATTGCAGGCATCATAACATATTTTGCGGGGTTTTTAACCATTTCTTTTAATTCGATATTTTCTCTTTCCTCCACTTCAACAAGGCTTTGAGAATGTGCAACTCTTGTTGTAAGACGGAGAATAACCGGTGTGTCGAATTTTTCGCTTATTTCAAATGCTTTTTTCATAAATTCCTTACATTCTGCACTGTCAGACGGCTCAAGCATAGGAATTTTTGAAGCTTTAGCGTAATTTCTGCTGTCCTGCTCATTTTGAGAACTGTGCATACCGGGGTCGTCGGCAACCACTATAACAAAACCGCCGTTAACGCCTGTGTAAGAGCTTGTAAAAAGCGGATCTGCCGCAACGTTTAATCCGACGTGTTTCATACAGGTCATACTTCTTGCCCCTGCTATGGACGCACCGATTGCAACCTCACACGCAACTTTTTCGTTTGGCGCCCATTCACTGTATACATCATCGCGCTTTGAAATAAACTCTGTAATTTCGGTGCTTGGCGTGCCGGGATATGACGAAACCACCCTTACGCCTGCCTCATATGCGCCGATTGCGACAGCCTCGTTACCAATCATTAATCTCTTCATATAATTC
>JALEIO010000059.1 GCA_022769845.1 Oscillospiraceae bacterium | reverse complement strand
CCGCTTTTCGACACCTCCGAAACAGAGTGCGCGCCCAAAAGCTCATATCCCTTTTCGTCATACTCAAAGCCTTCGTTTGAAACGAGATTTTCGCTTATTTTAACATTGTCAATGTACGATACGTTTCCTTCGCCTCTGTTTTTAAAAGAAATGCTGGCTTCAACGTTCTCGTCCGGCGCAAACACTGCTTTATCCGCAAAAGTCCAGTCGCCGCTGCCTAAAAAGGCGCACTCGTTTTCAATAAGAGAATTTCCGTCTTTATCCTTAACATCATAATCAAATTCAGCGTCGCCGACCGCCGCAAAATCGAGCTTGTAAATCTTTCCGCCCTCAATATTTACGTCCTGCGTGCACTCGCTCATATTTCCATCATTTTGTAATTTAAGTGCGCTTAAATTTTCAAAAACCTTTTCGGACGAAGCGGAAAAGCTTTCGCCAATGCTCCACGCCGTATTTTTGTTTTCATCATTCATTACGGCGCCGAAATCAAAAAAGTTTGTGTATATATAATTTAAATTAACTCTGTCCCACAAAAAAGTTCTGATATTGTATTTTCCGCTGTCAAAATTCTGCGGCGCAACAAGCGTTGATTTGAGCAGAATTTTTCCGCCCGATATTTTTTGTGTATCATAGCTTACCGCGCGCATAGTGTCGTTTTCGTCAAAAACAGCAGTAAGCGCCGTGAAGCTTTGCTCATCTTCACCATCATATACAACGCAAAGCTCGCTGTTTATTACATCGCCGTTTTTTATATTTCCCGAAATATATTCGCCGCCTATGGTGTATATAGGATTGCCAACCGCCACGCCTTCCTTTAACACATTTGTTTCAAAGCCGCCGTCCGAAACAGATGCGGCATTTGCATTGCACATTGCAAAAACGGCAGCTGCAAGTATGCAAACTTTAAATTTATTAAACATTCATACCGTCCTTTCATCTAAAGCCTTACTCCGCCTTTGTCGCACTGCACATATCTATGTAATAGTCGTTCAAATCAGTCTTGTCCGCGCCCTCAAAATACAAAAGCGCATCCGACAATTCTCCTGACCATTTAAGATCGGCTTCAAGTGTAATTTTCGCCCATTTTTCACTTATAGCAACGCTTGCCTTTTCATATTTTTTCTTTTCATCGTTCTTTCCTTGGGTACGGATAATTAAAGAATACGTATTGCCGATTGAATCGGAATCATCGTTTGTTCTTACATACGCGCTGAAAATATACTTACCCTGTCCGTTTTCGTTCAAAATATCTTTTAAATCATAGCTTATTCCCGAATAATTTGAAGTTCGTCCCGAAATATAAGCACAGTGTTTGCCGAAAAACGGGTTTTCGTCCGAAATACTTAAATTTCCGTAACCGTATTTCTTCCACATAAAGCCTTCGTTCTGCGTGTCGGCAATATCAAAATATGCATTCTTTAAAAGCTCATTTTCAGGAATTTCAACCGCACTGCTGCCGCCTAACGCAGCAGAAGAACTGCTTTTTAATATAACCGAATTTTTTTCCACGCTCCAGCCTACATATTTTCCGCTTGCATACTTTACAAACCTTGCGGGCGCGTATGATACTCCGTCAACTATAACCGCGCGCCCTCCAAGGCTTACCGTTTTCCCGTTTATATTTCCTTTATCCGAACCGATTTCAACAGACGAGTA
The DNA here is from genome assembly GCA_022769845.1 of Oscillospiraceae bacterium. Lineage (GTDB taxonomy): Bacteria > Bacillota > Clostridia > UMGS1810 > UMGS1810 > Qingrenia. Next base: position 1,655 of record JALEIO010000059.1, on the reverse strand, counting down.
ATTATCACCTTTAAGAAAATGCACCTCGTTTGTATCGGCATTAAAAAACACTTTAAAGCCGAAACCCTCCATAACCTCTCTTAAAGGCAACATTATAACATCGCTCACTTTAAACGGATTTATGTCTAATACTTTGCCGTCAAATTCGATGCTCATTGTGTTTTCTGCAAACGCCGTTGTGCAAAAAAAAGTGCACAGCACTATGATCAGCACCATAAATCTTTTCATATAAGCCTCCGACTTTTTTATTTAATTGTAACATATTTTTGCGTTTTTGAACAGTAGTTTTATTAATTTTTTACATAACCTGCAAGACTGCTCAAATTTCCTCTGCATTCTGTGGTTTTAAGAAGGTCTGCGATTGTTTTTGCAACAAGTTCGGCACCCATATAAGTAAGATGTACTTTGTCATCTTTTCCGCCTTTTACGATTGTATTTGAGTGATTGCTTATGTCCTCGGCCGTAAGACCAAATCCGCCTTCTTCTATTGATGCAGTAAGCCATTTTTGATACAAATTATAGTGCTCTACAGTATCACGCGGGGTATTTTCGTAAATTTTTACCAGTTCGGCACCGAGCGGAAGGCATACTGCACCCAATTCGTCCGCCACATCTGTCATAATTTCAACCCGTTTTGGCACAGACAGTTGGTAAGGCTGCGATGAAGTTATTGTAGGAGTTACAAAGATTATCTCCGCACCTTTTGCCCTTACGTCATTCGCCATCTGCGTAAGGAATGTTCTGTATTCATCTTCGGTAGTTCCAATTTGATTCGAAGCGTTATCGTTAATACCAAGCGAAACCATAACATAATCGCCCGATTTAATATTCGGCAAAATAGGATTTGTAGCTCTTGTTTTTCCGTCAGATCCTACAATCGTTTCACTGTTCCAAGAATGAGCTCCGCCGTACGCACCTCTGTATGTGTCATAAACCATAAAAGAAGCCGTGCTGTATCCGCCGTGAGCGCAGTTTTCCACTGTAATTTCATCCGCAAGATAATTTCCTATATATTGACCCCACCCTGCCTGCGGAACTTGATTGGCATTTTTATATGCAACGCAGATTGAATCGCCAACCAAAAACAGAGTTTTGCTCTCTTTGCCTGAATGAACCTTGCAAATCGGCGCTATTGCATTAAGCTTGTCAAACAAAAACAGCTTCACGCAGCCGTTTCCATTCGGCGGCGCAACATCAACATACTGCGTAACATCAGCGTCATTTGTTATTTCAATCGGAAGTCTCGACACATCGTACAGAGCGCCGTCAGGATTATAGCTTGCGGCAATAGCAGTAATGTCAGAATAATTCGAGCTGTCGATAAAGTCAAAAATGTCAAACGACACCCTTGTTTTATTGTTAACTGAAGTAAGTGTAATTTTTTCGTCAACAGACGCCGTTAAAATGTTTTTCTGCACCGGCGCTACTGTGTTTTTTCCGTTTACTCTTGCTTTAAGATTTGATGCGTCCGCCACCTCGGGAAGCTGAAAGCTTATGGCATAGTTTCCGTTTTCATCGGTTTCTCTTTCGTTTGCATAAACCAGTGCGTCACTGCCGTTGGTTACTGCAATGCCGATTTTTTCAACTCCCTTATAAAGACCGTTGCCGTCAATGTATTCAAGCGACATATTGCGCACGCAAAAATCTCTTGTATC
>JALEIO010000205.1 GCA_022769845.1 Oscillospiraceae bacterium | reverse complement strand
AGGAAAACGGCGTTGTTTAATGCAACCGATATGTGGAACAGTGCTATATACGGAAGGTCACAGTCTATTATATGGCTTTATGCAAGAACATATAACACCGCTTCATACAGATATTGTGCGCTTTTGCAAAGACCCGACTGTATTTCAAAAATCGGAAAAGCGTCTCTTGATTTGCAGAGGCTTTCAAACGAAGTATCGGCACTTTTAAATGCAAAATCAGATGCAGGTATTCTGTTTTCTCAAACAAGCAGAATGTATAATTTATCATCTATGAATACTGCATACAACATATTTACATCGCTTTTGAATATCGGCAAAAAAGCTGAATTTATACCCGAAAGTCAAATTAAAAAAATTAACGATTACAAAATTTTGTTCATCCCGGGTTCAACGCATATAACAAAAGAGACGTTAAACGAAATTTATAACTATTCTAAAAACGGCGGCAAGGTGGTTATTTTTAACGACAACAGTTTTAAATACAGCGAGCAGAATATTTTGCATGATGAAAATACGGTTAGTGAAATATACAAGAACGCTTCTGTATACAAAACTTCGGTTGCTGACAGCGGCATTGTGTTGTTATCGCCTTCTTATGAGGAATTTTCCGATGCTGTAAGAGAAAACTGCATAAATGCAGGATTGTCTGATTTAAAGATTGTAAATAAAGACACCGGAGAAATTGTAAAAAGTGCGGCGGCTGAAATGTGCCAATATGAAGGAAGCTATATTGTAAATTTGACAGATTACGACTGGGAGGATAAAAACATTACGCTTGTAATAGACGGGAAAAATGTGGAACAGTGCTATGACCTTATTGCAATGGAAGAATTAAAAGACGGTTTTGTACTTAAGGGCTATACGCCAAGACTTATAAAAATTGCCAAATAACATAAAAAGGAGGCGTTGATTTGATGAAACGAATGGGTTTGTTAGCTGTGGTTGTTTTGAGTATTCTGCTTGGGTTTAACATCGCTTCTTACGCAGAGTGTGAGGCAAATCTTGACAATGTAAGAATAATAGGTCGAAGTGTAACAAAAGATGGAAAAACGGAATTTAACTGGCCTATGTCGGGAATTGAATTTGAATTTGACGGCAAAAATGCGTATGTTTATGTTGCAGACTGCACCAAAACATCATACATAAATGCGTCCGTTGACTCAAGCGACACCCCGGAGAGAATTGCCGTTTCAAAAAGCGGTTGGGTAAAAGTTGCAGACAATCTTTTGAGCGGAAATCACATTGTGAAGGTAACGCGTTCCAGCGAGTCGGCTAACGGGCTTTTGACATTTTCACGGGTTAAAACAGACGGCACATATATAAAGCCTACATCTGCGAAAGCGCGGAAAATGGAATTTATAGGTGACTCTTACACAGTAGGATATGGAAATCTTGAATACGGTAAGAATTCTAACGAAAAGACGGCTGAAAACACCGATACATGGCGTTCATACGCAGGGTATGCCTCGCGGCTTCTTGATGCCGATGCAAATATTGTTGCCGTATCGGGCAAAGGCGTTTGTATGAATTATATATCTTCAACCGCCGCTTCAGCTGCAACAAGCGGCAATATGGCAGAGCAGTATGCTTATGCAAATCCAAACACGGCAGGGGCGAGTGTTGAAAAATGGGATTTTGAATTGTATATTCCGCAGGTTGTCGTTGTATTTCTCGGCACAAATGATTACAGCGGAACAAATCCGCGAGGAAATAATCCGCAGTATTTTTACGAGGAATATAAAAAATTCTTAAAAACAATAAACTCAAAATATCCCGATGCACACGTTTTCTGCTGCTCAAAACCGTCAGGCTCATACGGTGAATATGTTCAAAAGGCAGTAGAGGATATGCAAAGCGAAAAATATCATTTTATAACAATCACCTCTTTTAAAGATTCGGGGGTTCATTCTCATCCGTATTATACCGAAGCACAGGAAATGGCTGAAGAACTTGTTGAAAAAATTAACGCTGTTGCAGATAATTATGATATATGGCAGGAAGGTTCATCTCCCAAAGATAAAGCGCTCTTGGATGCTGCAAGCAAAAAAATATATGTTGGCGGAACATTGGGCGCAAGCGAAAGCAAAGACAGTGTAACAATGCTTCTTATTGGCAAAAATGCGGACGAAAAAAATATTTCGCTTGAAAATGACGTTGCTTATATTGACGAAGTTTTTGCAGATGAAAACGGAAAGTATGAATTTTTGTTTCCGTTTGATGGGGATATAAACGATTACAAACTTTTAATAAATAAGAACGGAAAAAACATCAGTCAAACCGTAAGCGAAATAAGCTCGGTTTACGACGCAGTGACAGTAAACCTTGATATAACAAGCGACCTTGCCGTAAAAAACGGCGATAATTTAAGCGGTATAAGAACTTTTCCTTCAAAAGTTAAAGCGGCATTTGAAATAGACAATTATTTTGAAGAATACTCGGGTAAATACACATCTGTAATTGCGTTTTATGACGATGACGGACGCCTTGTAAATACATATGTCAGCGACGAAAAAGAATTTAGTAATGATGTAAATGAAAGCACCGTTTGGTACGACATTCCGCTCGGTGTAAAAAAAGCAAAAGCTTTTGTGTGGACAACGCTTTATCAGTCTATGCCGCTTTGCAGTGCGCAGAATATAAGGTTTGTAAAATAACATACATAAGGGGCAAGGAGAAAATATGAAAACAACAAAATATGCAGAAAAAATAAATTATACACCGCCGCTTTTGGGAAACGGTTCTTTGTCGGTTATGCTTGATTACTGCGGACGTCAGGAAACAGACGGAAGATTTGATGATATAACGTGCTGTACCCCTGAAATTTGCGTTTGGTGGGCGGGAAGGAGATATAGATATGATGTTGTTCCGGAGCGTCCCGACAACAGAAGGTATACGCTTATTCCGTTCGGCAGGGCAGGAGAGATAATTAACGGTGGTAAAAATATTGAACCGTCGGATTGGGAGCAGAGTCTTAATACCCAAAAAGGGTTTATGGAATCTAAATGTAAATACGATAAGGTTAATATATCCACCAAAGCGTATGTTCACTATAAATATGATATGCTTTCCATTAAAAAAACCTTTGACAGCGATACCGATTATTCATTTGTGTATAAGTTAAAAGGCGCGGACGGCAAAAAAATAGAGCGCTTTAATTATAGTGTGAAAAATATTGAAAACGGTGTTGTTATTTCTTATTCCATTGACGGAAAAGTAATATATAACGGGCAGCTTTATATTTTTTCCGACAGCAGCGTTAAAGCTGAATGCATTGATGATGAAATTCTGCTCACCAAAAATTTTAAAGCCGGTGAAAGCGCAAGTATGTTTGTTTTGTATTGCGATGACTTTGAAAGAAAAGATTATGAAGCGTATCTTGCCGATAAATCGGAAAAAGTTTTGTCAAATCCTGAAGGTGAATTTGATGAAAGCTGCAAGATGTGGAACGATTATATGAACGTTTCGTATATAAATGTATGCGATGAAAGAATAAATGATGTTTATAAAACTGCGCAGTATCATTTAAAAACACTTTCAACAAAGTGGTCTGTCCCTATGGGAATTAATAATGCATTGTGGCACGGAGTATATTTTGCCTTTGACGAAATTTTTATATCTTGCGCGCTTTTATCATCCAATCATATTCGCGAAGCATATAAAATTCCAAAGTTCAGATATGATATTCTCGAAACGGCAGTGCAAAGAGTTTCTTCTAAAAATGTGAAACAAGCAAATTACTATTGTGAAGTTATGGAGGATGGCTATGACAGCGGCGTTCCGGGATACTGGCATGAGCACGTATTCCAAAATGCAAGTGTTGTTTTAAACTTTTGGGAATACTATAAATATACCAAGGATATTGAATTTTTAAAGAATATGGCATATCCTGTTGCAAAGTATTGTGCCGCCTTTTTTATGAATAATATGGTTTATGAGGAGGAAAGCGGGAAAACGGTAATTGTAAGCTGTACCGACCTCGAAAGACTTGGCGCGTCGGTTAAAAACGCTTATATGACAACCTGCAGTGCAATAAAACTTTTTGAAGTATTTAGCAGTATTGCGTCTGAAATTTCAGCAGATGAAGAATTTGGCAAAAAGTGCTTAAAGACAGCTAATGCTTTAAGAAAATATCTTCCGAAAGACAGTGAAAAATATATTCCTTACCCAAATTGTAAAGAAAAAAGTATTGGTGTATTGAGCGGCTGTTTTCCGTATAAGGTGCAATTAAGAGAAGATAAATTGCAAAGAAGAGCCATTGACGATTTTGTGGCCGATGAGCTTACATTCGGAAATATGTATCAGGTTGGAGGGCATATATCTTCGTGGTATGCGGCGTGGAAAGCCATTGTTTATGCGGACCTTTGGGACGATTCGGTTTATAACTCTCTGAAACAGGCAAACGAATCGGTGGGGTGCTTTGGAGAAATGTTTGAAATAAATGAAAAGGGCTGTGTATTCCGTCCTTGGTTTACTACGGCGGCAGGTGCTTACATATATGCTGCAAATCGTATGCTCGTTCAAAGTGAAGATGATATTATATATATTGCTCCGTCATTGCCGAAGAGTGAAAAGAGTTTTAGCTTTAATTTAGCGGTATATGGCAATATGTTGATTGAAGTTAAAGTAAAAAATCTACACCTTACAGATATAAGCATAAAATCAAACGACAGCACAGTTGGAAATGTAAAATTAAATATTCCGCCTCATATAGATGTTTCGGATGTTTTGACGCAAGGTGTTATTAAAAAAAGCAATAAAGAAAACATTTATTTATACAATGCAGATTAAGGAGAATAAAATGGACAAATTTAAAGGCATTTTTCCGGCGCTTTTAACGCCGTTTGACGAAAATAACAGAATTAATGAGAAAGCTCTTGAAGAACTTATCGAAATGAATATAAAAAAGGGCGTAACGGGTTTTTATGTATGCGGTTCAACAGCCGAGGTGTTTTTGCTTTCTAATGAAGAAAGAAAAAATTTATATAAGATTGTTAAGGATATTGCAGGCGAAAGATGCACTTTAATAGCTCATGTCGGGGCAATTTCCACAGGCGAAGCGATTGAATGTGCAAAGCTTGCCGAAAAGCTTGAGTATAACGCAGTTTCCGCAGTAGCGCCTTTTTACTATAAGTTTTCTTTTGAAGAAATCAAAAAATATTATTACGATATTGCAGATAGCGTTAATCTTCCGATGTTAATATACAATTTTCCGAATTTTTCAGGCGTAAATTTAACATATAACAATATTGGAGAGTTTTTGTGTGACGAAAGATTTATCGGTGTAAAGCATACGTCAAACGATTATTTTTCAATGGAAAGGTTTAAAAATGAATATCCTGACAAGGTTATTTATAATGGTTTTGACGAGATGTTTCTTGCAGGAATATCAATGGGAGCAGACGGCGGAATAGGCAGTACATACAATTTTATGGCAGAAAAATTCATTAAAATGCAGCGGCTTGTTTCGGAAGGAAAAATTGCAGAAGCACAAAAAATTCAGGCAGATGTAAATAAAATAGTGGCTGCATTAATAAAGGTTGGAGTTATGCAGGGTGAAAAGGCCGTTCTCTGCGCACTGGGACTTGATTTCGGTATATCAAGAGCGCCGTTTATTGACTGCTCAAAAGAAGCAAAAGATGAGCTTATTAAAACGGTTATGCCGCTGCTTAATTAATGTCTACTGAACAAATGGTTTTGCGAAACCATTTGTGTGAAACCTTCGGTTTCACACCTAAAAACAGCATAAGAATGCCGTTTTTAGGTTCACGACATTGATTTAATTACTGTTTCAAGTCAACTGTCGGGGGACGACAGCCGACTTGAAAGTGCAAGACTTTTG